>JBDTWU010000142.1:0-15930 GCA_040006535.1 bacterium
GTGCACCTGTTCTCACTGCATAATCTATCAATTCGAACTTATTGGCTGGCCATGGGGCATCATCTAAATATGATGCGAGTTCTAATGTCCAAACCATATTATTAAACCTCCTGAATTTATTTAAATATTAATTTTTAAAAATCTTCTGCAATATTAATACCCGGTTTGCTTAAAATCAATCTCTTAATCGTGGGTCTAATGCGTCTCTCAAACCTTCACCGATCAAATTATAAGTTACAACTGCAATGAATATCATCAACCCTGGAAAAATTGCGAGCCACCATGCATTTGATGCACCTCTTGCCTCATTCAGTAAAGATCCCCATGTCACTGTTGTTGCACTCACTCCGAATCCAAGATAGCTTAAAGACGCTTCCAGAAGTATAGCTCCGGCAATTGCAAATGCTCCTGAAACTAACACCGGTGCTATAGCATTCGGAATAACATGCCTCAGAATAATTTGTTTATTTGGCAGTCCGATCGAGTTAGCTGCTACTATATATTCCATATTTCTTACTTTTAATACTTCACCTCTTATCAGCTTAGCATCCCCGGTCCAGCCTGTCAAGCCTATCACTGCCATTATATACCAAATACTCGATCCGTAAATTGCAACAATTGTTATTATCAAAAAGAATAAGGGGAACGTTACCATTATCTCAACAAATCTCATGATAAGCAAATCGATCTTCCCTCCAAAAAATCCTGCGATGGATCCTAAAACAATTCCTATCAATAAAGCTATCCCTGCTGCAACGAAACCTACCGAAAGTGATACACGCGAGCCATGTATTAATCCTGAAAGCAGATCTCTGCCGATCCCGTCAGTCCCCAGATAATGATCCCCTCTTGGCGGGCTGTAAACGTGAGAAAGATCAATCTCCCGTGAGCCGTAAGGCACAGGTGTCCATACTACACTCTCAAGCTTTCCCTGATTATCAATTTCTTTCCAGCTTAAATTTATAAGTTCGGGATCCCATTTACTCAGGCCTATGGAATTCATATAATCTTTTATAACAGGAAAATACGTCTCACCCTTATACACAGCATACAATGGTTTGCTGCTTGCTAAAAAATCAGCGGCCAAAGCCAGGACAATCAAAAACAGCACAATGTAAAGAGATATCATTGCGAGTTTATTCTTCTTGAACTGGTGTTTGACGAGTGACCAGTATGAAACACCAACCTCCTGTTGTGAGTCTTGCTGTGTAGGAGACAAGCCATTTCCATTTGTGCCGGGCTTGAGCTCCTTTTCTATAAATTCCTCTTCTAAAAGTTTGTTGTTATCCATATTATATTATGCTGTTTTTTTTGTAAATGCAATTCTGGGATCTACAAATGAGTATAAAATATCAACCAATAATATTCCGAATACTGTCAGCGTGGAGGCTATTACAAGTTCGGCCATTATCAACGGATAATCCCTGTCCAGTATTGCCTGAAAAGCAAGCTGACCAATTCCGGGTATGGAAAATATTGTTTCAACAATTATACTTCCGCCGACCATTGCAGGAAGCAAGCCCCCTATAATTGTAATGATTGGTATCAACGAATTTCTCAGCGCATGCTTCATGATAACTTTTTTCTCCGAAAGTCCCTTTGCTCTAGCCGTCCTGATATAATCTTGTCTTATAACTTCAAGCATGGAGCTTCTCATCTGTCTTGATAAGAATGCAAAGCTTGCAAGACTGGTTATTACAACCGGCAGAAATAAGTGCATGAACCTATCCTGTATCTGACCGAAGAAACTAAGTGTATAAAAGTCTTCTGATTTTATACCTGCAGTTGGGAATATTTTTATAAATTCAATATTGCAAAGAAATACTATGGCCAGAGTTGCAACCCAGAAGTTCGGCAGGGAGTAAAGGACAAACAGAAATACCGTTGTAGTCCGGTCCCAAAATGAATATTGCCTGGCGGCGCTGTATATTCCGATCGGGATAGCAATAGTATAAATCAATAAAAATGACAACAGGCTGATAGTAACAGTAACAGGGAGTCTTTCAAATATCTTATCAAGCACCGGCCTGTTATCCTTGAATGAATTGCCGAAGTCTCCCTGCAGCATATTTCCCATCCACAATAAATACTGAACAGGGAGAGGCTTGTCGAGTCCGAATTTTTTTTTGTAAAACTCTTTTGCCTGCTCGGTCATCATATTCTTTGAATCCGTCTTCTGGGCTTCCCCGGTATTACCGATCTTCATCTCTGTCGGATCACCCGGAGCAAGACGGCATACAAGAAAAGTTATCATTGTAATAATGATAAGGGTCGGAATGAAAAGTAATATTCTTTTTACAACATACTCAGTCATTACTTTTGATATGGTTTATAAAATAATTGCTGTTAAATAAATTTGCCTGCTGCTGTAATCAGTAACAGGCAATATACAAACATTAGTCCCGGTATCTTTGATTACCTGTTGGTGTCCACCATTCGTTCAGCAAGGGTGAATCAGGATATGCATACCATCTGGTATTCTTAAACCTGTCACTGTAAAGATATCTTGAAGGCTCAGACCATAAAAATGTCGTCGGCTGGTCATCATAAATTATTTTCTGCCATTGCTTCAGTAATTCAATACGCTTTGTGTCATCAAATTCAGCCCGATTCTGCTCAAGTAATTTATCACTTTCGGGATTTACATAACTTATAAAATTACTTCCTTCGCCCTCAGCCTGTGATGAGTGCCAGATCTGGTAAGGATCTTCAGGGGTTACATTAAGCTGCCATGCGGAATAACATGCATCAAACTGGTGTTTCTTCGTCTTGTCTAAAAATACAGACCATTCATATTCCTGGAGGTCAGCCTGAATTCCCAGCTGCTTCAGCTGCTCTATCACTATCAGCATTACTTTTTTTCTTTTCGGATTATTATTGTTTATGAAAGTAAATTTAAAATCAGTTTTTTTTCCGTTGATCACCTTATCAAGCACTCCGTCACCGTCAGTATCTTTCCAGCCTGCTTCGGTAAGAAGCTGCTTTGCTTTTTCAGGATCATACTTTATTACCGGCAGGTCATTATTATAATATTTGCTCTTGAGGAAAACAGGTGAGCTGACCGGTGTTCCCATTCCATATACAATTTTGTCAATAATAGATTGTCTGTCAATTGCATAGCTCAATGCCCATCTTACCTTTTTATCCGCAAATAACGGATTCTTATTGTTCCATGCAATGAAAGTGTATGTAGGCTCGGTAACAAGAGCTTTTTTCAGATTGAACTGCTCCGGATTTTTTACATTCTCAACAAAATCAACGGGCTGTATAACAAACATCTGATCAACTTCTTTGTTTTTTGCAGCTACAACGGCCGCATTCTGATCCTGAATAGTCTTGAATACCAGCTTTGCAGGATAATTAGGAATGTCTTTTTTGTTCCAGTAATTATCGTTTCGCTTTAAAGTTATTGACTGACCTGTGATCCATTTATCAAACAAATACGGACCGCTGCCAATCAGATACTTTGCTTCTCTTGATACTTCCTGTGAGTTAAGGAACTCTGCATATTTTTGCATGTCAGAATATTTTTTCGCATCAAGGCTTTTTTGAGCGGCAGTCAGATCTTCCCAGGTAAATTTGTCATTCATTCCGTCTTTATCCAGTATATGTTTAGGAGTAATGGCTAAGCTTCCAAGTGAATAGACAGCCCGGAAATATGGTTTTGACATGGTAAATTTTACTTTGTATTTATTACCATCAACAAGCTCCACACTTTTTACATCATCGAAATAATTTCTTAAAGCCTGTGCATCGGTAAACGGATTTTTGATCGTCTTGACAGTAAAAATTACGTCTTCACCCGTGAGAGGATGACCATCGGAAAATTTTACTTCTTCCTTTAGATCAAATGTGTAAGTCAGATGATCATCACTAATGACCGGAGTGGATTTTGCAATTAGTGGTATTATTTCGTAGGTCTCTCTGCTGACATCAAGCAGTGTTTCATATATGTAAATATATATGCCACTGGCTGAGGCATCGTTTGTAACAGTTGGATTCAGCTTTTCTGCATCTGACATTTCCTGTTTGATCAGCCAGTCACCCGTAGTAGCATCTTTTGTATCCGGCTTTGCAAGGTCAGTCAATTGAAATTTTTCATTTTCATTGTTTGAAGTTGTTTCTTTTTTTCGTCCGCATGAAGCAATCATAATTGCTCCCAAAACAAAAATTGCGACTATAAAAAAATTTGCTTTTTTCATCGTTGGTTAAATTTTAATTTAATAATCTTTATTTTTTTATACTGTGTCGAGGGTTTTTTTGTTATCAGGTATCAGATGAATTATAAACCTCTTTATCTGTATTTAGTTATTTGATAAATCACCTAACCGGTTATTAGTAACATTCATCTGTAAATCACAAAAAAATTATTCAAAATCGTGCTCAAAATATTCTGTACTTCTTTCAAGACGCTGATCACTGGATCTTGACATTTTCTTACCGGTCTTGGAATTAATTTTTTCTTCCAGTCTTTTTTTAAATTCTTCGGCGGCATGATAACCATAGTGCTTGCACAAATAATTCAAAGCTATTACTTCTGCAATCACCGTAATGTTCTTTCCGGGAAATATGGGTAGCTTTATTAATTCCGTTTCAACTCCCAGAATATTTATAACAGTATTATCAAGGCCGGTTCTTTCATATGCCTTGTCCCGGTCCCAGTCTTCAAGCTCTACAATTACCTCTACTCTTTTTTGATATCTTATTGAACGAATGCCGAATATAGTTCTGACGTCTATGATCCCCAGACCCCGGATCTCCATTATATGCTTTGATAATGCCGTGCCGGAACCCATTAAGACACCTTCACCTTTCTTTGTGATTACTACAACATCATCGGTAACGAGCCTGTGGCCCCGCTCTACAAGGTCAAGTGCTATTTCACTTTTCCCGATTCCGGATTTTCCGGAAAAAAGTAAACCTATGCCGTATACATCCACAAACGAACCATGAATGATAATTTGAGTTGAGAACTGATCATCCAGAAAGTCACTTATAAAATAAGAAAACCGCGTAGTGGGATACGGTGTTTTAAAAACAGGAACATCATTTTTATCACCTAATAGTATCAGCTCGACAGGTACAATATTATCATTGGTCACTATAACACACGGCACATCAAACGAAAAAAATCTTTCCAGGATCTTATATCTTTCATCCGGACTGAACTGTTCCAGATACCGCACCTCTGTATTGCCAAATACCTGAACTCTGTTAAATGTAAAAAGAGTTACATATCCAGCAAGGGCAAGTCCCGGCCTGTGAATATCTTTTTCAGTAATGATTTTATCAGGATCAATTTGATTTGTAGTAACTTTCTCCAGCTTAAATCTGTCTCTGGATTCTGCATACATAAACTCAATTGAAATGGAATCCTTTTTAAGCTCTTTCATATTATGAAATCTGTCTGCCAAATCTATGCGGTTTTTACTTCTTCCTTTAACGGATTTTGCTTCATCTTCCTGATTGTTTTGTGCTTGTCCTTATATTTCAATAACTGGGCTTTCACCTTGGTGATCGCTTTATCAATTGATTTATTAAAATCATCAGTTCCCTCTTTAGCATTTAAAACTTTGTCTTTTAACTTTATCATTAATTCACAATTTTTTACACTGTTGTTTGACTTTTCAAATGAAAGTATAACATCCGCATGCAGAATTTCCTCATGATACTTAGCTAAGGTTTCTATTTCTGCCTTTATAAAATCCTGCAAGGTTTCATGTGCCTTAAAATGCCGGGCTGTGATGTTTATCTTAATCATTAAGTATTTTTGATTATTAGAAAAGGGTTGATTGAATTTTTGCGAATATGCTAAAGAATATGATTAATTTCAACTGTAAATTTATGATTAGGAAATTGTTATCATATAATTTTTATGGAGAGCCTGTAGCTTGTCCTATTAATTAAGATTTAGATTTATTCATCTGTATAAAATCATTATAAATATTCAATCCTAAAAAAAAAATAATACTTAATTCTCAATTCTTATACATTTGCCTGGCACTAGGCACCCACCATTCATTTAATAATGGAGAGTCCGGATATGCATACCATCGGGCATTTTTGAACCGGTCACTGTACAGATATCTTACAGGCTCACTCCATAAAAAGGTCACGGGCTGATCATCATATATTATCTTCTGCCATTTATTTAAGATTTCACTTCGTTTTATATCATCAAACTCCATGCGGTTTTCTTCCAGAAGCTTATCACTCTCGTGATTAATGTAAGAAATGTGATTGCTACCTTCTCCTGTCGCTTGTGTTGAATGCCAGATCTGGTAAGGATCATCGGGGGTAACACTGAGCTGCCACCCTGCAAAGCATGCATCAAAATTATGTTTTTTTATTTTATCCAGAAACACAGACCATTCATATTCCTGAAGATCAGCTTGAATCCCCAGCTGTTTGAGCTGCTCAATGAGAATAAGAATAACTTTCTTCCTTTTAGGATTTGTATTATTTGTAAACGTAAATTTAAAATCGGTCTTCTTTCCGTCTATTAATTTATCAAGTGTTCCGTCTCCATCTGTATCCTTCCATCCCGCTTCGGAAAGCAGCTGTTTTGCTTTTTGAATATCATAAGGAATATCCGGGAGATCAGTATTTAGAAATTTACTCTTTAAAAATATATGCGATTGTATTGGTGTTGCCATCCCGTAAACTATCTTATCAATAATATCTTTTCTGTCGATTGCATAGCTCATTGCCCATCTTACTTTCTTATCAGAAAAGATCGGGCTTTTGTTATTCCATGCAATATAGTTGTAAGAGGGTTCGGTCACTAAAGCTTTTTTCAAATTAAATTGCTCGGGGTTCTTCACATTTTCAACAAAATCTATCGGCTGATAAACCTGCATCTCATCGATCTCTTTATTTTTTGTTGCTACAATGGCAGCGTTCTGATCTTTTATGGTTTTGAATATCAGCTTGCTGGGAAAGTAAGGAATTTCTTTTTTGTTCCAGTAATTTTCATTACGCTTTAACGTAACTGATTGTCCCGTAATCCATTTATCCAGCACATATGGGCCGCTTCCAATAAGATATTTTGAATCCCGTGAAACTTCTTCTGTGTTTATAAAGTCTGCATACTTTTGAAGCTCCGGAAATTTTTTCGCATCAAATGTTTTTGATGCCTCTGCCAGTTCTTCCCATGTGAACTTATCATTGGCATTATCTTTATTAAGTATATGCTTAGGAATAATTTCCATATCACTGAGGGAATATATTGCCCTGAAATAAGGACGTGACATATTAAATCTTACTTTGTATTTATTTCCGTCAACCAGCTCCACGCTTTTTACATCATCGAAATAATTTCTGAGTGCCTGAGCATCAGTAAAAGGATTTTTTATTACTTTTACTGTGAAGATTATATCCTCTCCTGTCAGCGGAACTCCGTCTGAAAAAGTTACATTCTCCTTTAAGTCAAACGTATATGTTAAATGGTCGTTGCTAACTACAGGCAATGATTTCGCGACGAGCGGAGTGAGCTCGTAGGTGATCCTGTCGAGCTCAAGAAGATTTTCAAACATATATATATATATTCCGGATGCAGTTGCATCGTTAGTAACTATCGGATTTAATTTTTCCGCATCAGACAAGACCATTCTTATCAGCCAGTCCCCGTTTTCAGCATTTGTCAGATCCGGCGGAGATACCTGAGTTATTGGAAAGGTTGAATTAGTATTTCCCTGTGTCGTTTCTTTTTTTCTTCCGCATGAAGAATACATCACTAAAACAATCATTGCAAATATGAATAATAAATTTTTCATGAACTGTAATTTTTATAAAATATTAAATATTCTAATTGATTTATTCAAGTTATTGTAATATTTTGACTTATGACAAAGTTATTCGAAAATTCCGTAGAGGACACACGCCTTTCTAAAATAGTCTATATTATCTTTTTAATTTTTAGTTTCATTTGGCTGCTAATGATCTTTCTTGCACCTTTATTTATAAGCATGGGCGGAATATTTGAACAGGTTTCTTCAGTCTTATACTTATTTTTCTCCGGTGTCTGTCATCAGCAGGACATCAGGTCATTTCATTTACTGGATCATAAATTAGGTGTCTGTTCAAGATGCTGCTGGATATACGGAGGATTTTTTATCGGTACTGTTTTATATCCATTGAAGTTCAGGCTTAATAATATAAAACCAATATCTGTCTGGTTTCTGGTTTTTCCGGTTATAGCATTAATGCTCGATGTTATTTTTGACAGCCTTGCAATTTTACCAAATACATTTTTTACCCGCTCTGTCACAGGGTTTCTGATAGGAATTGTACTTCCTTTTTATCTGATCCCGGGCTTCCTGAAATTTTTTTATGAAATTAATTCCTATCTTCGAAATAAAGTCAGCATATAAAATTAATGAACTCTCCTAACAGGATTACACCTATTATATTTGGCACTGCCACAATGACCTTAATCTCCATTCTGCCGGTACTGAGCTTTATAAATATTTTTTGCTGTGCAGGAATAATTGCAGGAGGATTTGTCGGAGTATATATATACTGGAAACAGCTTAAGAATACTTCATTTGTATTGACAACTAAAGATGGAGGGATGATAGGAATACTCTGCGGAATTTTATCTGCAGTATTTGTAACAGGATTCGGATTATTGATCAGCTTATTTTCCAATTCAAATCCTATGCTTGAAGTAATGAAATCATTTGACGATCTCGGATTTCAAATTCCTCAGGAGATGACTCAATATCTTGAAAAGTTTTCGAATGAATTTAACGAACACGGCTTTTCTCCTACCATTACAATTTTTTCTTTCATAAGCAATATTATACTTTACCCTCTCTTCGGCTCTGTCGGAGCTATACTCGGAGTCCAGTTTTTAAATAAAAAAAATAATACCCGGGTGTGAGTTTTGTAAAAATTCAAAAAATTACAACAGAAGAAGCATGGATAATAAGAGGATTATTAATCGGCTCAATAACTTTTGCATTTCTCATTACAAAATTTTATCCTTTTGATATACTTAGATGGTTTTTTCCGGATCAATTCAGATATGAAAGCTCCTGCATTATTCTTAATTTTTTGGGAATCCCATGTCCGTTTTGCGGAATGTCACACTCACTGGGTGAATATATAAAATTTAATTTTTCAGGAAGTATTTATTATAATCCGTCATCGGTAATATTCTTTACATTTTTAGGGTTAATTTGTTTGTCTATTTTTATCTTAAGCTTAGTTAATTACAAAATCTCAGTTTCATTTAATAAAACAACAATAATATTATTCATATCCGCTTTTTTGATTATATGGGTTCTTAATATATGTTTTGGACATTTAAACTAATTTTAAAACGAAACTATTGATATAATTATTAAATGTTCCGTTTAAAATAAAAGCAAAAAAATTTATAAGTATGTTTGAATATTCCGGCTCTATACATATGCATTCCAAATACTCCGATGGTTCCGGCACAGTCGAAGAGATTGCCCGCACTGCTTGCGAGTCAGAACTTGACTTTATAATCCTTACAGACCATAATACACTGAAAGCAAAAAATAAAGGTTATGAAAAATGGTATGATAAAACCATGCTTATCGTGGGTTATGAAGTTAATGACAGGAAGAATAAAAATCACTATCTGGTCTTCGGTTTGGATGAGGTGATCGGGACCTTTGAAAAGCTTGCTGACGGGGATCTGGGTAACCGCTTGTCGGCGATTGAGTATGTAAGCGAAGTAAAAAAGCGCGGAGGGATAGGCTTCCTCGCTCATCCCCACGAAGTCCGGAATCATTTACCGGATCATCCTGCCTATCCATGGACAGCATGGGAATCTGAAGATTTCACAGGAATTGAAATCTGGAATCATATGAGTGAGTGGACCGAAGGTCTAAATGAATCAAATAAGCTTCAGAGATTCATTCATCCTCTTAAGTCAATTGTTGCACCGCCGGAAATAACTTTAAATAAATGGGATGAGCTAAATGAAAAAAGAAAAGTAGTGGCTATAGGAGGAATAGATGCCCACGCTCACAAGCATAATATAATGGGATTTGAATTTGAAATCTTCCCTTATAAAGTATTATTTAAGTCCGTCAGAACCCATGTGCTTGTTGATAAAGAAATAATCAGAGGTGATAAAAAAAATTTTAATTTTGACAATATGCAGATAATTGAGGCACTGGGTTATGGAAGAAGCTTTATCGTTAATCATTATTTCGGAAGCGGTACAGGCTTCCGGTTCTTTGCAGAGTATGACGGTGAGCACTATTTACTCGGCGATGAGATCAAACTCGACAAAAGTAAAAATAAAAAAATATTATTCAGAACTTTTCTTCCATCCGCAGCGAAGATACGATTAATCCATAACGGCAAATGTATTGATGAGCTCGAAAGCCTTGACAGCATTTGGGACCGGGATGAGACCGGATCATACCGGATAGAGGCATGGAAAGATGGTAAAGGCTGGATCTTTTCAAATCATATTCGTGTAGTGGAAGCGTAAATAAAAAAATGGAAAATAAATCCGGAAATAGTTTAGATAAAATAATCGTGATCGGGGATAAAGTACTTATTAAATTGAAATCTCCCACTGAAAAAACCAAAACCGGTTTGTATCTTCCGCCCGGAGTTCAGGAAAAAGAAATAGTTCAGAGCGGATATGTAATGAAATCAGGACCCGGCTATCCCCTACCTTTGCAGGCTGAGGATGAATCATGGAAGAAGTCGGATGATAAAATAAGATATATTCCTTTGCAGGTAAAAAACGGAGACCTGGCAATTTTTCTTCAAAAAGATGCAATTGAAATAATTTATGAAAACGAAAAATATTTTATAGTACCGCAGCATTCGATATTGCTGATAGAACGGGATGAAGGATTATATGAGTAAGAATAAAAAAATTACAATTATATGAAAAATTATTTTCTTGATTTATTTACTTACGAACAGTGGGCCAATAACGCAGTTACATATGCATTGGTAAAGACAGAAGAACTTCCGCAAAAAGCTTTATCAATAATGTCCCACATCATAGATGCACAGCAAACATGGCTTAGCAGAATCAATAATATTCAGACAGATGTAAGGGTTTGGGAAGATTATTCTGTTGAAGAAATATCAGGCAAGCTTAATAAATCTTCCTCTGATTTTATTGAGTATATTGATGGAATTACAGATGACGATCTGAAAAAAAATATCAACTATTCTGATACAAAAGGAGAAAGCTTCAAATCTTCGCTTGATGAAATTCTGAATCACCTGATAATTCATTCATCCTATCATCGCGGACAGATTATTTTATTGATAAAGCCGTTTGTTTCTGTGCTGCCTTATACTGACTACATACATTTTGCCCGGAAAATAAGAGCCGGTTCTGTTTGAACAAATTATTAATTAATTTAAATAAAAAACTTGGATAATAAATATTTATTATGGAAGCCTCTTCACTGGAAGGAATGGAGAGAGACAGCAATGACTTTACATCTTTTCACGCAGATAATAGGGAAGATACGTCTGGGTTTAATGCCGATGGCCGCCGAATGGGCTCAGGTTCCTCTTACTTTAACATCAAGGGGGCTCGCCTCTGACGGAATGCCAACGGCTTTCGGATCATTGGATATTAACTTTGATTTTATTTCACACATGCTCTATTTTTTTGCCAGTAACGGTAAAACGGTTTCTTTTTCTTTGAGGGATCTCAGTGTGGCAGACTTCTATAAAGAAGTTGTGCACACTTTAGAAGAGTTTAAAGTACAGGTTAAGATTAATCCAATGTCCTCTGAGATGAAGACGGCAGTTAAGATGGATACTGATATTGAAAATAAAACGTACAATGGTGATGCAGTCAGAAACTGGTGGCACCTGCTGATCATGATAGGAAATGTTTTTAATAAATTCCGCAGCAGATTTTCAGGAAAAGAATCTCCGGTGAATTTTTTCTGGGGCAGCTTCGATCTTTCTATTACATTTTTTTCGGGTAAAATAGTCAGTCCGCCGCCGGATTCAGATTTGATCACCCGCGTTGCAATGGATGCGGAGCAAACAACCATCGGCTTCTGGTCCGGCAGTGATGATTCACCCGAACCAATATTCTTCGGTTACACTTATCCAAAACCTGCCGGATACGAAACTGCAGCAATCAAACCGTCTTTAGCAAAATGGTCAGATGAAAAAGGAGAATTCATTCTTCCATATGAAGCGATTAGAGCTAATGATCCTGAAAAATTAATTCTGGAATTCTGTGAAAGCATTTATAAAACCGGAGCACAGCTTGCAGACTGGGATATTAAAACCCTGGAACACAAGCCGCCGGTAGAAAAACCAAACTCGAAAAAATAAATTCGTATTAAACTTTATTAATATTTTTGTTAATGCAAAATACCTTCACAATTTCCGGAAATATAGTTGATGTTTTAAACCGTAAAATATTCCCCGGAACAATAGTAGTTGAAGATTCTAAGATTTATGAAATTAAGAAAAATAGTAACTCTTACAATAATTTTATTCTTCCCGGATTTATAGATGCACATGTTCATGTAGAAAGCTCTATGCTGATTCCTTCTGAGTTTGCCCGTATTGCAGTGACTCACGGAACAATCGCAACTATTTCGGATCCTCATGAGATCGGGAACGTGCTGGGTATTGAGGGAATACGATACATGATCAATAATGGAAAACAGGTGCCATTTAAATTTTATTTCGGCGCTTCGTCCTGTGTACCTGCAACTGCATTTGAAACCGCCGGAGCTGTGATCGGTCCTGAAGAGATCCGTGAACTTTTTGTTAAAGACGGCCTGCACTACCTCAGCGAGATGATGAATTACCCCGGGGTTTTATTTAATGATCCCATAGTTATGGCTAAGATTAAAATCGCTAAGGAACTTGAACGTCCTGTAGACGGACATGCTCCGGGCTTACGGGGTGAAGACGCAAAGAAATATATTTCGGCGGGAATATCAACTGATCACGAATGCTTCACACTGGAAGAGGCTCTTGATAAAATTAAATTCGGAATGAGGATACTGATTCGTGAAGGATCTGCTGCTAAAAATTATGAAGCGCTTCATACTTTGATAAAAGACCGGTCCGATGTAGTAATGTTTTGCAGCGATGACAAGCACCCGAATGACCTGGTCTCAGGTCAGATCGATAAAATTGTTGCAAGGTCTGTAGCATATGGATATGATCTGTTTAATATTTTAATGTGTGCCTGTATAAATCCTGTGACACATTATAAGCTCGACGCAGGAATGCTGCGTGAAGGAGATCCTGCGGATTTTATTGAAGTAAATAACTTAAAGGATTTCCGGGTTCAGAAAACATTTATAAACGGTGAGCTTGTTGCAGAGAATGGCAAGACTTTAATACAAAGTGTTGAGGGAAGGATCGTGAACCATTTTAATACAACTGTGAAAAGTGTTGAAGACTATGAGATCAGAACCGATCATAAAGAAATTAAGGTCATTGAAGCTCTCGAAGGACAGCTTATCACAAAAGAGCTTTATTTTCCTGTTACTCATCTGAATGGCAATCTTGTTTCAAATACCGTTGATGATGTGCTGAAACTTGCAGTCACTGAACGATATAAGAACGGAAAACCTGCAATTGCATTTATAAAAAATTTCGGGTTAAAAAAAGGAGCAATCGCTTCCTGTGTTGCGCACGACTCACATAATATCATAGCGGTTGGTGTTACAGATACTGATATATGCGCTGCGGTGAATGCTATCATAAAAAACAAAGGCGGCATCTCGGTTTCTGTTGACGGAAAAACAGACATACTTCCCTTGCCCATAGCCGGGATCATGACAAATGAAGACGGATATATTGTGGCTGAAAAATATATTGCGATGGACAAGCTGGCTAAAGAATTAGGCTCAAAGCTCAATGCTCCTTTCATGACATTATCATTCATGGCGCTGCTTGTTATACCTCAACTGAAGCTGAGTGATCAAGGATTGTTTGACGGAAGTAAATTCGAGTTTGTTGATCTCTTTGTTTGAAAAAATTTTAGAATATTATGTCCAACGAAAGGTTTTTACTTGCCAACAAAGCTTTCTGGAACGAAAGAGTTTCAATTCATAAAAATTCAGATCTGTATTCGCTCGGGAATTTTAAGCGTGGAATGTGTACAGAGTGTGTGGAGTGAATGGAATGTATTTCTATTTTAGACTGTAATATGTTTTTGTTCAACAGCAAATTATCCGCTGGAATCAGTTATATCTGTGTCATCCGTGTTCCGATTTTTATCGCTTACTAAGATCTCATATTATTTATCAGAAACAATATTTAATGTTAAACGTAAATTTCTTAACTTCTTGTTCATATTAAAATCAAATCAAAAGTATGCTTCGTTTTTTTATTTTCATAGTCATTGCATTAACTTTCACAAATACATATTCACAAGTTACTCAAAATGAGGACTATCAGTTTTTCGTAAATCTTAACGACGTCTCCAACGATCAATTAAAGATCGAGCTTATAACTCCTAAAATTAATTCAGATAAAATATCCTATAAATTCCCCGCGATGGTTCCGGGTACATATAAGATATATAACTTCGGAAGATTTATTTCCGAATTTCAGGCCTATGACCGGTCAGGAAATTCACTTAGTGTTAATAAGGCAGATATAAATACATGGGAAATTTCTGATGCAAATAAGCTTTACAGAATTACATACAAAATGGACGACACTTATGAAGATACAACAGGCAATTCTATTTTTGAACCTGCAGGGACAAGCATTGAGGAAGGAAAAATTTTTGTGGTAAATAACCAGGGCTTCTTCGGATATTTTAGCGGGCTTCTCAGCAATAATTACATCTTAAACTTCAGCAAGCCAGCCGGATTTTTTGGCTCAACAAGTCTCAATGCTCTTGAAAGAACTGATACTCAGGAGATCTTTACATCGCCGGGCTACCAGTTTCTAGTTGACAACCCGATATTTTTTAACGTGCCTGATACGGCTTCAATAATTTTTGATGAGGCAAATATTTTAATATCGGTTTATTCACCGACAAAATCAATTACTGCAAATGATCTGGCAGAGGGCAACAAAGAACTGCTGTCAGCCATACGAACTTATCTCGGGGGTAAGCTTCCGGTCGAGAAATATACTTTCTTATATTATTTTTCTGATAATAAAAAAGGCAGCGGGGGCTTTGGTGCGCTTGAGCATAATTTATCTTCTCTGTATTATATGCCCAACGTTCCAAAAGAAGCAAAGCTTTTTATGATCAATCAGCTTAAACCAACTAACGCTCATGAATTTTATCATACTGTCACTCCTTTAAATCTTCACTCCGAGGAAATCGGGAATTTTGATTTTAATGATCCTAAAATGAGCGAGCATTTGTGGCTGTATGAGGGAGTGACAGAATATCAGGCCGATTACATTCAGCTGCGTGAGGGACTGACTACTCTTAAGGATTATCCGGCAGTAATTGATTCAAAGCTGAACGGCGCTGCAAGATACAATGATTCTCTTCCTTTTACTGAAATGAGCAAGGGTGCACTGGACATATATGAACCACAATATAATAATGTTTATGAAAAGGGTGCTTTGATAGGGCTTTGTCTTGATATACTGATACGGGAACAATCTAACGGTAAGCAGGGAATTCAGGATGTTATAAATAAACTTCAGGAAAAATATGGAAAAGAAAAATCATTTCGCGATGAAGATCTTTTTGGTGATATTGAGGCTCTTACTTCACCCGTAGTGAAGGGATTTTTGGATAAATATGTGGCAGGACCGAATAAAATTCCATATGAAGAAATATTTTCGAAGGTGGGATTTGATCTGAAAAAAAAGCCATTCCAGGTAATAGATTTCGGCGGAATTCAGATCGGATTTAACCCAGAAAATTACAGGATGAAGATAAAAAAGATTGAACAGCCTGACGATAAATTCATTTTTAAGCTGGGTGTTAAAGATGGTGACGAACTCGTATCA
>JBDTWU010000143.1:0-2259 GCA_040006535.1 bacterium
AGCATGAAGTTTGCTTTCAATATCGGGAACTTCAAAAAGCTGATTACTTCAAAAACGAAAATGGTAATTATTAATTCACCGCAAAATCCCACGGGCGGAATATTAACAGAAGATGAGATCAGACAGATCGCCGATGCTTTAAAAGACAGGCCTGACATTTGGATATTAAGTGATGAGATCTACAGCAGGCTTTTATTTCAGGGAGATCATTTCAGCATTACTCAGATCCCGGGTTTCAAAGACCGGACAATTATTCTTGACGGCTTTTCAAAAACTTATGCTATGACAGGCTGGAGAGCCGGATATGGAGTGATGAACGTTGAGCTTGCAACAAGAATTGCGCAGCTCATGACGAATAGTAATTCATGTACAAATGCGATGGTTCAGAAAGCCTGTATTGAAGCATATGAAGGACCGCAGGAGTCTGTTGAAATTATGAAAGAAGAGTTCAAAGTGAGAAGAGATATAATAGTAGAAGGATTAAATTCAATAAAAGGTTTTTCCTGTATAGTTCCTCTCGGTGCATTTTATGCTTTTCCAAATATTACAAAAACCGGTTACATCTCAAAAGAGCTCAGTGATCATTTGCTTTATAAAGGGGGAGTTGCTTGCCTTGCGGGCACCTCCTTCGGAGAATTCGGTGAGGGGTATTTAAGATTCTCTTATGCTAACTCCAGAGAAAATATCAATGAAGCAATCAGAAGAATTAAGGGAGTTATATAGATGTGCTTTAATGTTTTGTAACACAATTAAATTTTAAATCCAAATAAAATATATTAAAATGAGTGAAGCATCTGTCAGTCAGTCAGATATAAAAGAAAAAGTATTGGATATTTTAAAATCATATGATGCGATAATGGTTTCCACCACCGGTGGAGAGTATTCTCCATGGATATTAGGCGCTTATTTCGGACACGATGATCTTAAAATTTATTTACTTCTGGAAACGCATGGAAAATCATTTGGAAATATTAAGATCAATAACAAAGTTGCAATTTCAATTTCAAAGAATGATGCTATGCAGGACTTCTTGCAGGGTTATGGAGAAGCTGTTATAATGGATATTTCCGAGGATAAACTGGCAAGAGACATGATACTGAATAAGATGCCTTCATTCCAAACATATACTCCTGTAACTCCGGTAAGACTTGATGTAAAAAAATTTTTCGTCACTTCTCTGCAGAGCGGATGGTTTCCTGCTAAAATATTAGAGGTTTAGTAAATAATCCAGGGTGCTTTGTATAACATTTTTGTCAAATCCTCACGGATAATAGTACATAAGACATGTCATATATGTCAGAAATATTTTTTAAAAGTATTAATTATTTTTAAAATTGTTGTTTAAAACTTATTTTATTTTTTGTAATGAATAATTTTTTTATAGTAAATAAATTATTCGAATAACCCAAAAGTGATTACAGACTATTTAATTATCGGAAGCGGAATTGCAGGATTATCACTTGCACTTAAGCTCAGCCGTCTTGGGAAAGTTGCGATAATTACTAAAAAGCAGAAAGCCGAATCCAACACGAACTATGCCCAGGGTGGAATTGCTGCTGTGATGAATGAGAATGATAATTTTGATCTTCATATTAAAGACACTCTTGAAACCGGCGCAGGACTCTGCAATGTGGAGGCTGTGAAAAAAATTGTTTATGAAGGTCCTGAAAAGATCAGAGAGCTTATAGAAATCGGTGCAAACTTTTCTAAGGAAAAGGGAGAGCTCACTCTCGGTAAAGAAGGCGGTCATTCAAGGAACAGAATAATACATTCCAGTGACCTGACCGGAAAGGAAATTGAAAGGGCGTTGCTCAGTAAAATTGCGAAGAATGAGAACATTAAAATATATGAATATTATTTTGCGATCGATCTTCTGACTGAAAATAATTTAAAGAGAAAAAGTAAAACCGATAAGAGCTGTTACGGAATATATGCCCTAAACGTAAAAACAAATAAGGTAGAAAAAATAATATCCGGAATAACAATTCTTGCAACCGGGGGAGCAGGGCAGGTTTATATGCATACCACAAATCCAGCTATCGCAACAGGTGACGGTGTTGCTATGGGCTACCGGGCATCATGTGAAATTGCCAATATGGAGTTTATACAATTTCATCCGACTACTTTATATGAAGCTGATAAAAACAATTCATCATCGCAGGTATTCCTTATTACAGAAGCGGTAAGAGGTGCCGGAGCAGTTTTAAGAACCAGGAAAGGAAAAGAATTCATGCAGAAATATGACAGGAGAAAGTCGCT
>JBDTWU010000144.1:0-9281 GCA_040006535.1 bacterium
AACGGTTTTAAAGTATCTTATTTATATTACATTACACAAAGCAGTGAGATAAGGTTTACTAAAGCGTTTCCGTTAATTTTAAGACGGGTTTTTTTTAATCCTTAAATATTTGCCATCTTACAATTGTGAGGTAAAACCTGTTAGCTTTACATTAAGCAGCTTTTTTTCTTCAACATTAAAATCCACCGTGAGATATTCTCCGGACATAGTGAGAATTTTTACGGGCTTTGATTGCCTGCGAAGAATATAATAGATCAATGCAGATGAAATGGCACCTGTACCGCAAGCAAGAGTTTCACCTTCTACTCCTCTTTCATAGCTTCGAATAGCCAGCTCCCCGTTAGAATTTTCTTTTACAAAATTTACATTTGCGCCTTCGGGCATCAGGTCTTTATGCATTCTGATATTTCTTCCCCATTCGCTGATATTTACCTGATCCAGATCATGTGTTTTTGGTTTCATAATCTCATCAATAAATACAACTATGTGCGGTGATCCGCAATCCACATAAGAGCAGTTAAGCAATTCCCACCAATCCTGAAAATGAACCTTAAGTTTAAAATTTGTTTTGATCATTCCCGGAGGAGGAAATGTTACGGAGATCTGTCCGTCATTTAACTTTAAACATTTATATATTTTGCCAACGGCTTCAATGTTCAATTCATCTTTATCTGAAATTGAAGTATCATTAATAAACTTCATTGTGCATCTTAAACCGTTCCCGCACAAAGCATCCCCGGTCCCGTCTTTATTAAAATAATTCATTTTAAAATCTGCATCCCGTGAACTTTCGATAAAGATCACTCCGTCCATTTCATTTTCTCCGGAAATAATTTCAGCAACTGATTCCTCATAGTTTTTATAATTTCCATTCAGGTTATTAATCATGGCAAACTTATTTCCCGCACCTGAATATTTTTGAAAGGTCAATTAATAAACTCCTCTTGAATTTGTTTTTTTAGTCACCTTGATGTCTTTCAGTTGCGGAGCTTTGATCCTTATCTCAAGTGAAAATCCGCGGTAAACTCCTGCCGGATACCAGTTGAAATTCATCTCCCATGAATTGAGATCTCTGTAGGCAGTAATATATGGAGCAACTATCTGATGATTTACTATATCGTAATTTGATGATATTGTAAATCTCCATTTCTCTGTCAGATTGAATGCAATGTTTCCGGATAAATTGGAATAACGATTTACTCTAAATGGTGTAGGCCTTGACTCAGCATAATTAAAACCGAAACCTCCGCTTAAAGGTATATCGAATGTCACCTCCTCAATCTTTCCGGTGCGGGAATCTTTGTAGTCACCCTTTGTAGTTAAGGTATCATTAGGTGTTATGCTCTTATTTTTTTTATTAGAGAACCCGAAGTTAAAGGAAGTTGACATGCTGATATTAAAGTTGGTAATATTCGCCAGCTTCCCGTCGGTATTTATCAGGAACTTATTAATCCTTAAACTATCGTTAAGATCGAATTTATATAAATTAAAAGAAGCACTTCCCGAAATATTAAGGAAGCTGCCAATGTTAGTTCTAAATGAAGTAAATAGTTCTGAAAATTTGAGAGAATCAGCAGCAAAATTATAGTTAATCCCTGCATCTATATTAAACAGCTGAAATTTATTTTCTGCCGAATCATTAATCCGGGTTTTCATTTCAAATAAATTTCCCAAGGAAAAGTTGAGTGACTGCGATTCACCTCCCGGAGCTCCTCCAAACACTTCTTTTTCAAATATTGAATACTTCACCTGCTGCCCGGCTGCATTCTGATACGACTTGTAATATCCCCATTTCGGGTCAGAGAAGTCCGGCTGATAAGTATAAGAAACCGATGGAGTAATTGTATGCCGGATACCGGTAATATTTAAGATTCGAGGCGTAAATATTCCGACGAATCTTGTTGAAAATGAAACTCCGGTTTGAAAATATCTAAGTGCTTTGAAGGCATTGACATCGTTCGTTGTAACAGTGCTGTCAGCCGGATTAAAAGTTTTTGCAACATATTTATTATACCAGATCTCATTGTAATTGAAAAACGGTATCAGGCTTATAAGCTCAAACTTCGGTGAAAATCCCAAATTTACACTGTGCCTGATCCCCGATCGCAGATCACTGTATGTGCTGTCAGCGCCTGAATTTGATTTTACTGTTCTCCTGATCCTGTTATTTAAAAAATTCCCGTTATAAGAATAGGAAAAATTTTCATAAAATTTTTTATTGTATAAAGACGAATACTTTGATTCGAACGGAAAGGTCTGTGTTATTGAAAAGTTAACTAAAGGTATACGCTCTGTGATATCACCGTTCTGAAGATTCTGATCCCGGAAATAATTAAGATTTAAAGAATACGGTTTGCCTTCCCATGTTTTGGAAAAAGTAAAGTTGGATAATATATTCTGAAGAAGCAGTTCTGATAATGAATTGGTCGAGGTATTATAATAATTTTTACCGCTTGAAAATCCAAGGCTTGCATCAATACGTGTTGTAGGATTTAACTGCTGGTTATGAGTTACATTCAATCCCCATGCATCAGATTGTAGATTATTAATATCAGTAGTTTCGCCGAGCCGAATCCGGGAATAACCTCCGTCAACACTTCCGGTGAAATTATATTTGCTGGCATAACGCATTCTTCCGTAGACATCGATTCTTCCTTTTGTAAAATAGCTCCCTGTCAAGGCCAGATCTAAATAATTATTCACTGCCCAGAAATAACCGAGCTTTGAAATATATTTTCCGTAAGTACCGTCATCTCCGAAGGTGGGAGGAATAAGCCCGGACGTCCTTCCCGATCTGTTCGGGAATACTCCGAACGGAAGCCAGAAGACCGGGACGCCTTCAATGTAAAGGAATACCGATTGAGCTATAACCTTGTCATTAGGGATCACTTTCATTTTGGGAGAAAGAAAATAATACTCAGGATCTTCGCGGTCAGTTGATGTTGTATAAATTCCGTTCTTTATAAAAAGAACATCGCTTGTGACCTTCTTAATTTTATCTCCGAAATAATATCCGACCTCCGCTTCACTAAATCCCATCGAAACACTTCCCTGCTGAGACTTGAAATTATATGTAAGCTTTGATCCTTCGTATTTAACTATGCCCTGAAACATCAATGGTGTCTGAGTGAACTTACCTTTCCGGACCGAATCAGGAATGCCGAAAGCATCGAGTATTTGTGTTTCCTGATCAACAATTATTCTCCCTGCTTCAAGCTTCAGATCTTTGTAGGTTAATTTTGCCTCGTTGTATAAATAAACTTTTTTATTCTTCGTATCAAAAATAAGTGAGTCTTTTGCGGTGTAGTTAATCGGAGCATCAATATCGGAGATTACTTGCCTGGAAGTATCGAGTATGTATTTTGCGGTTGTATCAGAAGGATTCCCGGGGATGCTTTTGCCCGTGCTGTCTGTAAGTGTTTTTACCCTGATTGTATCGGAAATATTCTGCGAGTAACAAAAACCTGCCGCAATTAAAATAATAAATATAAAAATAATCCTGTTCATTCATAACATTTTACTTAAATCGCCTGACTAAAAAAATGAATAAGGTTTTCAATATTGATCAGAATTGATCACACGCAAATATTTCCGGAAATTTATGAAACGAACATTGAACATCGAACATCGAACATCAAACATTGAACATCGAATATCGAACATTGAACATTGAACATCGAACATTGAACATCGAACATTGAACATTGAACATTGAACATTGAACATTGAACATTGATAATTTACCTGTAGTATTCGTCTTCATACCCGCCAAAGCTCTCGCCTTGAGTGAACATGCTTCCGACCATGTCCTTATACATTACTATCGAGTCAACTTCATCTTTAGCTATCTTAGAATTCTGATGAAGTCCGTCCAGAACAAATTCCATTAATGATGCAAGCTCGGTTTCGCTTTCATAATACTGCGGAAATTTCTTTACGAATTTTTCCAGCCCGTCAACCTTTTTTAATTCGGTGAAATATTCCTTGAATGTCATATCATCTTTTATATTCACCTTGCCGCCATATTGAAACCATTCGACAATCTCAAAATAAGGATCCTTAACTTCTTTCTCCTGAGCAACTTTCTTCTTTTTCATTAAAGGATCCGGAAAATATTTTTTATAGATCTCTCTCACGGATTTTGAGATAAGTGCTTTGGCAACTTTTACAGCTCCTTCCTGCTCACCTTCAAATACAAGCTCGACCTTTCCTGTAATACCGGGAAGTATCGAAGTTACATCGCACATTCTCGGCATTATCATCTCGTCACTATTCATAATTGCTCTGCGTTCGGCATTGCTGATAAGATTTTCAATAGATGAGATCGTAAGGCGAGCGCTCACTCCGGACTTCTGATCGACAAATTCGCTGAACCTTGCCTGCATTGCAGTCATCTCAATAATTTCCCTGAAATAATAGGGTATGACGATTTTCTTTTTCTTATCTCTGTCTGTCCATGAATAAGTTTCCGTAATTTTTATTCCGTCTTCAAGCACTTTGGGATAATGTGTAATGATCTGCGAATCTATTCTGTCTTTCAGAGGAGTGATAATATTACCCCTGTTGGTATAATCTTCCGGATTAGCCGTAAACACCATGAGCACGTCCAGTGGAATTCTTATATTGAATCCGCGTATCTGAATATCTTTTTCCTGCATAATATTCAGAAGTCCAACCTGAATTCGCGGCTGAAGATCGGGCAGCTCATTTATGACGAACACTCCGCGGTTAGCTCTCGGGATAATTCCGAAATGAATTGCTCCTTCATGAGAGTAGTGCAGCCGCTGATTCGCAGCTTTGATCGGATCAATATCACCGATAAGGTCAGCAATGTTTACATCGGGAGTGGCAAGCTTTTCACTGTACCGCTGATCTCTCGTGATCCATTCTATTTCGGTTGAATCATCTTTCTCTTTTACCATGTCTACTGCAAACTTTGAGACAGGCTTTAAAGGATTATCATTAATTTCAGAACCTTTGACAATGGGAATATATTCATCGAGCAAAGTTGTGAGCAGCCGGGCAATTTTTGTTTTTGCCTGTCCTCTCAATCCGAGAAGTATAATGTCATGCTTTGCAAGTAGTGAATTTATAAGCGAGGGCATAACTGTTTTCTCATAGCCGATTATCCCTTCAAACAAAGGTGCTTTGCTTTTAATCTTCTCAACAAGATTTTTTCTGATCTCATCCTTGACAGATAATACCGTGTATCCTGAATTTTTTAAGTCTCCAAGAGTTTTTATTTTTTTATAGTCCATGTAAATTTATTTTTTTAAGAAGTGTGATTTTTGAAACAAGCAGTCAGAACAGAAAATTCAAAATTAGTTTTTGCACTTGCGCAGATCATCCGTTATATTGTATGTAAGAATTTAACATTTCAATCTTCTCCTCTTTTTCCGTAATATCATAGAGCATAAGATCTCTTATGGAGATCATTCCGATAAGATCCTGCTGCTCAATGATCGGAACATGCCGAATCTTTTCCTGCTTCATGATCTGAAGGCAATACTCGGGTGTATCAGATGATTCTATTACAATTACTTTCTTTGTTATTACCTCATCTACTTCTGTCTTAAACAAATCAACTTCCTTGGCAATACATCTTCTTAGAAGATCTCTTTCAGAGAAAATCCCTTTCAGCTTTAATTTATCTGACTGTTCAAGAACCGGTACTGCTCCGATGTTATGCAGTCCCATAAACTTTGCAACGTCAATGATGCTCATACCGGTTTTTACAAAATGCAGCGGTCTGCTTCCTAAGAGATCTTTCAGAGTCTTCATTTCTGCTCCTTTTATTTTTGTGAAAATAGATAATAATAATTCAATTTGCAACTAAAACCATTACTGACACTTTATAATCAAAGAAACCTTAAAGGCACAAAAATTTATACTTGAAAGTTCCTGGCGAATTGAATTCTTTTCTCCAATGAAGGATGTGAATGAAATAAATATTCAATTACTTTATTTGGGGTTTTGTCTGCTAAATTCTGATCTGCAAGCTTTTCCATTGCGGAAATGAATGCAGCTTTATCTTTGGTAGTCTCCAGGGCAAATGTATCAGCTTCCCATTCATACTTTCGTGACTGAATATTTGTGATTGGTGTAGTGACCAGTCCGTAAAGGCTCAGGTACAAAAACAAAAGCGGAAGTGCAGCGATCTTCGAAACGCTTTGAAATCCTAAATACCCGAGTGATGCTTCGTAAAGTTTTGCAGTAATATATAATCCTGCGAATGTAAGGATGGTGGAGACGAGCATCATTTTCAGAATATGTCTTTTCTTGTAATGTCCGACCTCATGTGCGAATACTGTTTCGATCTCACTGTCAGAAAAATTATTTATCAAAGTATCGCCGAGAATAATCCTCTTCGACTTCCCAATGCCGGTAAAAGCTGCATTTGCCTTCTTTGTATTCTTGCTCATGTCAAAAGAAAATATTCCCTGAATTTTCATTCCGGTCTTTTTGCAAAGATCAAGAAGCATATTTTTTATATTTTCATTTTCAATCGGCCTGAACTTGTAAAAGAGAGGCATAATGAGAGTTGGTGCAAGTCTTCCTATGATAACCGAAAAAATGAACATGAATATTCCGAGTACAAGCCACCAGTTCTCTCCGAAGGTGTTCAGTATATAATAAAAAATTAATATAACCGGAATTCCCAGTACTAGGCTGAGCGCAAATCCCTTCAGCTTTTCAGTAAAATATTTTGATAAGGTTTGATTGGAAAGGTTGTATTTATGCTCGAGTATGTAATCCGAATAAAAATTCATCGGAAAATTTATTATTCCTTCTCCAAGCCCGATCATTCCAAGAAAAATTAATAATGCAAAATATTTATTATCTGTAAATCCAAAAGCTGCGGATTCTAATTTTTTTGAAAGTCCGGTAAAGATCAGTATAATTAGTACAGCAAAAAAAATAACTGTACCTGTGACAGAAAGTATCCGGTGCGCTTTCGAATACTTTTTGCTGAGGCCGGATCTGTCATTTCCGGAAATCCTCTCTTCAGTAATGTTATCTTGTATTGTTTCCATTAAAAAACAATTGAGGTTATCACAGCATATAATATAAATATTCCGAACACTATTGATGCCGATTTGACCATATCAATTCCTGCAACCTTGCTCAGTCCGATAGCTACTGTGACATAAAACCAAATTGAAAATATATCCAGCTTGTTCAGAAGCGCATACAATTTTTCACCAACTGTCTTTTCGCTCAGAATAAGTCCCAGTCCTATGCTTACCGTATCGCCTTTTAAAATCGATGCAACAATTGACAACAGGCTGCCAATGGCAGTTATAAGCATAGCCAGTCCGACAACATTCAGGATATTTCCAAAATCTACATGGGCTTTCATGATCTTTAGTATCACGAAATAAATTATGCTTAGAATAAATAATATAAGGAATGTACCCACTATTGCACCACCATATCCGAATAACTTAAAAATTGTTCCCTGCGGGTTCATTTTATCCATCGCCTTGTTAACATCTTCCTGTGTCATCTTTCCATCTTTGACGTTCTGTTCCATCCTGGCTCTCATTTTTTCTTTCTGCTTATCCATTGTTTTGGTTGCAAGCTCATTGTCCTGCATAAATAAGAAAGCAGAAATCAATGCTGCAATCACACAGATCAATAGAGGTAAAAGCCAGTAATTTTTTTTTGGTGTGCCTGCAATAGTTTCATAAGTTTCTCCCGGCGCAGTAAAAACACCTGCCATTGCTTCAGTCTTTGAAAGCTCTTCGTATTGATCTTCGGTTTGTAGGCCTTGTTCCGGAGGAGTAACATTTTCTTCATTCATAATTTTTTTTATAAGGATAATATTCCTGAAAAAATTCTTTAAAAATTTTTTAAAAAAAAACAATGTGGATCAGCGATTTTGTGCAGTTAATTACTCAGTGTTCAAAATTACGAAATATGATTTATAAAAGTGATGTCTATCTGTATAGATTATTTTTGTAAATATACTCTTCCACTTTTTCAGCAGTTACATATTTTATTGATCTTCCCTCATAAACTCTCTTCCGGATAATAGTAGATGAAATTTCCAGATACGGTACGGTTATATATTCAGCCTTCTTTGAAAATTCCTTATGAGAATTACTAATATCATAGTCAGGACGGTTTATTACTATCACTTTTGAAAGCCGGAATAATTTTCCGGGCTCTTTCCATTTATGTAGTTCTATTAAATTGTCAATCCCTATTATTAAAAATAATTTTACATTATCATTTTCATAAAGCTTGGTCAGTTTTTGCAGGGTATCTACAGTATATGATTTTTCTTCCGGGTTCCGTACTTCAATATCGCTTACTTCAAAATTCTCATTGCGGCCGAATGCAAGCCGGGACATTTCATAACGGTGCCCGCCTGAGAGGGAATTTTTCAATGGATGATTTCCTGAAGGAATAAAAATAATTTTATCAAGCTCAAGCTGCTCCCGGACACTATCGGCAACGATGCTGTGAGCAATGTGCGGCGGATTGAACGACCCGCCTAATATTCCGAATTTTTTCATATAATTATTCACTGATAATTTTTTGAGTCATCTCATCCCAGGATAAGATCTCCGAAACATCAATTTTATTTTTATCAAATGTCTTTGCTTTTTCAAGAGATGCATTAATACTTTTTTTATCTCCGGGCTTATAGTAAATAAAATTGCTTCGGGAGCTTTTAATAAATTCAGGCGCTATTACCGGAAGCCGGCAGTATGTATATTGAATTACTTTCAGGCTGTCGGAAAAAGATTCTGCACCTTTAGAATATTCTAGAGTATGAAGTCCGGCACCGGCAAATTTAATGTACGGTACAGTATCGTGATATTCCGTTTCTCCGTAATATTTAATATTAATATTCAATTTATTTTTTTTGAACGGACCTAAAATATGAAATTCCCATTTTTCCGAATCATGAGATGCAACATCAAGAAAATTTTTATCAAGATAGGCATTGCCCGTAAATACAAATTTGAATTTGTCTGAATTATTATAAGGACTGATCAGTGCATTATTAAAAAGATCTTTGCGGATCCCGTGGTGATGCAGCTTTACGTTTCCTTTATCTTTAAAAATATTGAAAATATATTCAGAAGGTACCGATATCAGATCGAACAATGCGGTAATTTTCATTTCATGCTCTATAACATGCGGATGCTTATTAAGCTGTCTCATATCATCCGAAACCCTGTAAACAAATTTTGCATTGTGGTTCAGCCTTTTAAAATGATCAAACCATAATAAACCCGGAAAGCTTTCAAAAATAAAAATTTCAGAGC
>JBDTWU010000145.1:0-5815 GCA_040006535.1 bacterium
TCCTTCCTCCATAGGTTAAAAAAGTTTAAAATCAAATCACGTTTTCACATTATTTAATTTTGAAAAGTTACATACTTACTAAAATGGAGTTATTAAACATTAACATTTATTCTCCAGAATATTTATCTTGATTTCAATTTTACTTTCAGTCAAAATGTTTACATCTACCTTAAAGTCTTTTTCCAAGATAAATGTCGGCCTCCGGATTTTGCGAAAAAGAGAGGATGGATATCATGATCTTGAAACTATTTTTTATCCAGTAAAACTTCACGATGAAATTCTAATTGTAATTGAAAAATCCAAAACAGATTTTAATTCAGTGCTGTTGAGATCAAACCGGGCATTCATTCCCTTAACAAGGGATAATCTATGCTATAAGGCAACAGAAAAATTTTTTAAAATATTTAAAATAAGGGATTGCTACAAAATAAGCTTAGATCTGAAAAAATTTATTCCAGTAGGAGGAGGTCTTGGAGGAGGCAGCTCTAATGCTGCAGCTATTATTAAATGTTTGATACGATATTTTAATATTGACATTATACAAAAGCGGAAGGAAATTCTGAACCTTGCAGTTTCAATCGGGAGTGATGTGCCATTTTTTATGGTAATGAAGCCCTGCTATGCGGAAGGAAGAGGAGAACTGATGAATATTTTGCCCGAATTTATAATTGATTATGATATCTTTATTGTAAATCCAAATTTGCATGTATCAACATCTTGGGCTTTTGAAAAATTAAATTTATCACCCGGGAGTTCAATAGAACCATTATTAAATAATATAAATGTTTTTGATCCCGCTGAAAAACATATATTTGTAAATGATTTCGAAAGTATTGTATTCAGAAAATATGATTTATTAAAAACAATTAAAGATGATCTTACAGAGATGGGGGCAATTTACTCTTCAATGAGCGGGTCGGGGGCAACTATGTATGGATTTTTTGATAAAAAAAATAAAGAGGCTTTGCTACAGTGCAGAACCTTTTATAATTCTAAAAAATATTTTACTTATATATCAGATTAATATTATTCTGTCGAAATTTAAAATGTGACATTAATATTTGCAACAGGAATTAATTTTTTTTCTCCATAAAAAGAAAAGTTGTTTTCAAAATGAATGCCTGTTTTAATCTTCAGATTTTTATTAAACATTGAAACACTCCAGGCAGCATCTGCAGAACTCAGAATATGATTTAATATAACGACAGTAAGCGTTGTTGTGCCTTTATCAAAATAACTATTTGCCAGCTGCCTATCATATGAATAGTTTGTGAACATTGCGGTCTTATAGGATCCATAATTATTTCTATTTACAACCAGTAGATCTGCATCTGCCCATCCAGTAACAAAATTCTGATACTTTCCTATCAATTCATAATATTGCTGTTCACCATAAGGTGGTAGTTGATGGGAAAAGTTTTGAGTTTCACAGATATTAATTTGTCTTCGTAAAATTTCTTTGTCTGCTGCCAGATCAATCCCATCGGAGCCGGAAAAATTTTGTTGCTTCAACCACGAAGCGTATTTATAAACATCCCAGTTTTGGTTTGCAAACTGTTGATATTTATCTGTCTGATCATTTCCTTTAGTTTGAAACCTGGAATATGCAATCCATAACCCCGCTTCAACTGCAAAAAAGATTGCACTCTTAATGTAGCTCTTTGCATAGAATTCACCAGCTCCCGGCAATACTCCTGAAAATATCGCTCCAAGAAATGGTGATTTGTCTCCTACCTTTCCGGAATTGTCCAATCGGTTGTAATGATCATTAATTCTATTTAAACTTTTTTGTTCTGAGAGTTTATATCTTAATTCTGTTTTCAAAAAATTTGAGGAAACCTGAGATAATGAGTATTGTGCAAACGAGTGCAAAAAAAATACGGCAAACATAATTCTTACAATTTTCATATTAATAATAGATTTTGTTTAGAAATAATGCGGTTGATGGTAAATAATTAACCGATATTTTATCCCCTCTTTCAATTAGTTTTTTTAAGTTGTTTAAAATAATTTTTCCCTTTCCAATCTCCAATGCACATCCCACTATTGCTCTTATCATTGAATGTAAAAATCTGTTCGCAGTAATTTTAAAAATGAGCTCATTTTTGGATTTGATAACCTTGTATCTGAAGTCATAGATATAGCAAACAAAATTTTTTTTGTCTTCCTTATTTTTACAGAAAGATCTGAAGAATGTTAGTTTTTTTATGAAATGAATAAACCTGTCTAATTTCATAAAGTTGATTTCCCCGTTCAGCTTATAATAGGAACTACCGCATATTGATTTCTTCATGAAAGTAATTTTGTAAATATATTCTCTTTTTTTTGCCGAGTATCTGGAGTGAAAATCGGGAGATACACTTAAGATTTTTTTTAAGGTGATTGATTCCGGGAGAAGAGCATTCAGAGAATACATGAATTTTTTAAGATCAAGCTTTATTGGTAATTTAAAATTTGTTACCTGTTCATAAGCGCTTACACCCGCGTCTGTTCTGCCTGCAACCTTAAGGTTAACTTTAACTTTTAACAAAATTTTTATAGACGATTCGATCTGTTCCTGAATAGTATTAACTGTATATTTTTGTTTTTGCCAGCCTTTGAAACTTTTCCCGTCATATTCTACCCAAAGTTTATAATTATACACCGGACTATTTAAAATTAGAAATTAAAGTTTTTGCTAAAGTTAATTTTTACTCCGTCAAAAGTATAATCACTCTTATACATGAGCTCAGGTTGTATATTTAACGAACTATTTTTATTAGCTTTATTAGCAATAAGGAAAGCGCTTATTCCACTGATGATACGATTAGCAACAAGAATACTTCCGAATATAACACGGGTATTAAAAATCCTTTCGCTGTTTTTCCGCTGGGTTTCATAAATATTTTTGTTATCAGCATTATCCCACTTCCAGAAATACTGATTTACATCATACAGCTTTGCATATTCACCACGGGTAAGCTTTTCATTGTTATATTGGTATATGTCATCAAAATTACCAATATTAGCAAAGTAGTCATCATTTTTATTATTGATGCTGGATATTTCTGCATGATCATGTGAGAATGTTCTGGAATCATCCCTGACATTTTTTCCATAAATATTCAGAGAAGTAAGACTTAACCATGAAGCAGCGTCAGCTCCTAAAAAGTATTTTCCTACATCCATTCGGTTCAGGTAATAATGACCTGCTCCAGGTAGAATCAATGAGAAAAGCAATGCCAGTACCGGAGACTTTTTAGACTTAACAGATGAAGTTTTAATATTAATTTTAGTTTCAATACTGGTGTTACTTAGTTCCGATTTTAGCTCTCCGATGGAATATTTTTTCGATGTTTGGAATGAATTTTGAGAATAACTTTGAGATAAAAGAACATTTAGAAAAAATATGATTAAAAAAAGTTTAAGCTTCATTTTTGTGTAATAAAGTTTTTTAGTGAATAAAGTTTTTTCTTGAATTCTTCGGGCTTCTGAAAACCTGTCACGCGCAACTCCTCATATTCATGTCCATCAGGATTTAAGAAAACCACTACAGGAAGACCTTTGATATTAAATTTATTCGTAATATTTTCATTTTCTTTTGTAAGATCCACCTTAATTGTATTGATTGACTTTGAAAGCTCAACAATCTCCGGATTTGAATAAGTATATTCATCAAGCTCTTTGCATTGAGCACACCAATCGGCATAAAAATCTATCATTACCGGTTTATTTTCAGAAGAAACGCTTTTATCTATTGATTCAACCGAGGTAAGCATTTTCCAATTTACAGATTCATTTACCTCCGCCGGCTTTAACATCCATGTTCCCAGAACAATTGCAGCGACCGCGATAAATGATTTAATCTTTGAATACACTATTGAAGAATTTCCTTTCCTGTCTAATAAAATTAAATAGGCACCCGACAAAACTATATATAATGGAAAAATCATTTTAAAAATAATTTTAGGGATAAGTGGCTCCAGGGTATTTAAAGCCATTCCAAATAGGATAAGCCCGAATATTATCTTGATTCCTTCCATCCATTCGCCCGAACGTGGAAGTTTGCTTATGGAGCTTGATGATGCTGAAAGAAAAATATACGGAAGACCCAGACCCATTGAAAGAATAAAAAACAATAAAAAGCCGGTCAGAGGATTTCCAATCTTTCCTACATATACAAGCAAGCTCAATACAAAAGGACCAATACACGGTGCCGCTATGAAGCCAACAGTCAGTCCCATTAATAATGAGCCAAAATATCCTGAGCGATTTTTATTTCCCATCAGTGCCAGGTTCTGAGGAACTCTGATTTCAAAAAGTCCAAACATACTAGTTCCAAGCGCTAACATTATCAAAGCTATAACAACTATTACAGCTGGATTTTGTAAGGCATTCCCTAAAAGGCTTCCGGTGAGCGCAGCGACCACCCCGAGTGCAGAATATGTAACCGACATTCCTAAAGCATAAAATATACCCATAAGAATGCTTTGTGATTTACTTCCGCTGCTCTGTGCACCGAAGAAGCTTACTGTGATCGGAATAAGCGGGTATACGCAGGGTGTCAAATTTAATGCAAGTCCTCCCAGAAAAATAAATATTACAGCGGCAAAAACTCCTTCTTCTTCTATCAAATCTGATATCTGATCATCGTTTGGAGCAGGTGTAACGGTTCTTGTATTTTCTTTTAATGTTGAACTGGTTTCTTCGGAATTTTCAGTTAACTCAGCGGGTAAGTTGAAATTTATACTTCTGAATATATCCGCGTTAATATTCTCAGAAGAAGTTTTGTTTATTTCAACAGGTATACTTTCCGATACGGTTTTTGGAGGGTAGCAAGCTTTATCATCACATGCCTGAAAATTAATTTTGACCTGTATTAAATATTTTCCATCAGCAAGAGTAGAATTGGGCATAATAGTTAGCCCTGTAGTAATTTCACCCTCGTAAACGTTTATTTCTTGTTCTGTAAATTGAAATTTTAATTTTTTGTCTTCCGGAAAGAATGTATTTATTAATTTGAATTTATCCGATGATAAATTAACAGAAGTTTTGATTAAAGATGGATCATTTACCTTATAAGAGTTAATATGATAATTTTGTTTGATCGAAATCCTCAGAGCAATTTTTATGGTATCAGTGACGGTGTACTTATTTTTATCTGTAAAGGAAGAGAATTTTAAATATTCCGATTCTTGCCCAAAAGATCTTATGGTTATACATAGGAGGAGAAGAACAAAACAATGTTTATATATTTTGCCTGACATTATCAGCGTAGGAACTATAATTAAAATTTTTAAAGTTATAACGAGGTATTACACAATATAACACAATTACGAAAAACAAGCTACTAAATATATAAGTTTCCTCTGATTTTTTAAACCTAATCTTGACATTTCAATGTTATATAGTGTATTTTTGTATAAGGAAAATCGAACGATACAGGAAAAAGTGCATTTTGAAAGCATAATTTCATTATGTAATAAATTAATTTAAAAAAGGAGAATTAAAAATTGAAACCAGCAGTAAAATCAAAAAGCGACAATCCTCTAAGTGAGCTTATAGATGACAATGTTTATAATACTTTGAAGAAATATAAACTCCTTGATGAAAAAGCAATAAGAGATTACAAAATAAGGCAAATGTATAAGGAAATGAGAAGAGAAATGAGCGCCGGTGAAGCTATAGATAAAATTCAGGAATTATTCCCTTATTTACAATTTGATACAATCAGAAAAATAGTCTATCAAGTTTCGAAATAAGTTTTATAATATTCTATTGACAGCCGATCAATGCTTCAGGATCGGCTTTTTTTATATAATTTAATTGGATAAAT
>JBDTWU010000146.1:0-5386 GCA_040006535.1 bacterium
TCTCACTGCTTTGTGTAATGTAATATAAATAAGATACTTTAAAACCGTTCATAATATTATAATCAAATCTTTTCTGCTCTATCTAAATTATGAATAGCAGAACCTGTTTAGGATTCTCTTTTTTTGCATATTTAATAATAAACTATGTTTTTGGGATGGGGGAAGGATAGATCTTCGATTGTAATTTAGGTAACTATAAAAAAAAATGTGCAGCATTTAAACACTGCACACTTTAATATATGAACTAAGATTAAAAAATTGTATAAACAAGACTTATATTGCTTGCGAGTCTTTTCTTACCTGAATGCGGCTTATCATAAGAGCCTGTGAGTGCCAGGGATATATAATTTTCTAAATAAAATCTTACTCCTGCAAAAGCCCGCTGATCTGCTACAGAAATATTTCTGGTACTATTTAATCTTTTAAAATTAACATCATATCCTGCAACGAGCTGAATTTTATTTGTTAAGGTATAAGAATAATCAATAGTCCCTGTGCCTTCAACTACCTTAAAAGCGGATGAATCTAAAGGTGTATTTACAGCTGCAGTAACATTAATTTGCTGTTTTAAATCAATAGGATATGAATATCTTCCTAATAAATTCGCAGTAGCAGCGCCTCTCTTCAATTCTTTGTTTCGGGTTAATAGTTCATATCCCACTCCGACTCTTACATCGCCCCCATAAAATCTCTGTGTAATGAACTGATTAGCACCGGCTAAGACCTGTCTTATTCTGAAAAAACCGAACGCATCGATACGGTCACTTTTTGTAACTCCGGAGTTCAAAACTTCCTTAGTGATTTCTTCAATTATCCTGCCTTCATATATATCTTTATATCTGTCAACAAATTCACTCTGTCTGTCAATAATTTGAGCGATTTTTAGCATTGTAGCTTTTGGCATGTAAGCAGTAGTGATTCCTGCTCTTCTTAACTCCTGATCAATACGGATTGCTTTGAACATAGCTGTAGCATCTATAAATCTTCCATAACCTACTCCACCAATTACATCAACTTCGGGCTGATTTTCCTGACCGAATTCTCTTTGTTTGAGATAAGTAGAGGTAAGAGCTGCAAAACCAAAAAATCCTTTCGTATTGGAAAAATATTTTCTGAAGTCTGCTGCTGCATCGTATCCGACTCTTGTGGTATCACCGAATTTCCTGTTTGTGAATGCATTTACTGATATATTCCATGCATAAGGAAGTGATGAATAAAATTGTGTGAAAGTTCCGTCCACTCTAAACTCATTTGTTGTTACGGAATCACCTGTTTGTGACCAGTTATGAAAACCGCTAAGCAATAATTTTCTTGCCTTGCTTACCGGAACCTGAAAATCTGTTATTTTTACATTCTGTGAATAAGCTACAGATGTAATGAAAAGCATTACTAATAAGTATTTTAAAATTTTCATTTTATACCCTTTCTATTAATTTATAAATATGAGCAATATATAGAAATTTTCTAAAAAACCTAATGTAATAATTTAAGTCTTTTTTGTAAATATTGAGTCACATCCGGTAGACCAGAATCATAAATTTTTCCTTTGTGTATTAATCAAATCAAAACTAAATTACAATAAAAATCAAAAATATTGGAAACACGGGAATTAGTTATAATCGGGGCAGGTCCCGGAGGATATGCAGCCGCTTTTTTAGCGTCGGATCTTGGAATCAAAACAACATTAATAGATACAGAAATTAATCCCGGAGGAGTTTGCCTCTATAAGGGGTGTATTCCGTCAAAAGCGTTACTTCATATAGCAAACGTATTATCCGAAGCGCAGTTATCAAAAAATTTTGGAGTGGAATTTGGCAGGCCAAAAATTGACATTAATAAAATGAGGTCCTGGAAAAATGATGTTATTACTAAGCTTACAAGCGGCCTTGGAAGCCTGACAAGGCAGCGCAAAATAGAATATATAAAAGGTGAAGCAACATTTATCAGCTCAAATAATATTGAAATTAAAAAAGAAGGCAATGCTCAGGAGACAATAGGGTTTGAAAATGTAATAATTGCTACAGGTTCTTGTCCTGCGAAAATTCCCGGGCTTAGTATTGTATCTCCAAATTTACTTGATTCAACTTCTGCTTTGTATCTTAATGATATTCCGAAAACAATGCTGATTATTGGAGGTGGTTACATTGGACTTGAACTGGGAACAGTATATGCGGCTTTGGGGACTGAAATCACTGTAGCTGAAATGCTGCCCCGATTAATGAATGGTGCAGATGCTGACCTTGTTAATGTTCTTTCAAAAAATCTGCACAGCAAATTTAAGTCTGTTAAGCTTAACACTAAAGTTTTAGAGATTAAAGAAGCTAAAAAAGGTATCAGCATTACATTTGAAGAAAAAGATGGTAAACGAACTGATAATTTTTTTGATAAAGTATTAATTTGTATTGGAAGAAAGCCAAATTCAAAAAATCTGGGTATTGAAAATACAAAAGTGAAAATAGATGAAAAAGGTTTTATAATTGTGGACAATCAAATGAGAACTGAAGATAAAAATATATTTGCAATTGGGGATGTGGTTGGTGAACCAATGCTTGCGCACAAGGCATCACATGAAGGAAGAGTTGCAGCTGAAGTAATAGCCGGACACAATTCTTTTTTTGACCCGAAAGTAATCCCTGCTGTTGTGTTTACCGATCCTGAGATAGCATGGTGCGGCATTACTGAAGACCAGGCTAAATCTGAAAATAAAAATATAACTGTTTCAAAGTTTCCATGGGCTGCTTCAGGCAGAGCTTTAACAATTGGTAGGACAGATGGTTTGACAAAATTAATTATTGATTCTGACTCTGAGAGAGTTCTCGGTGTGGGAATAGTTGGAAAAGGTGCCGGGGATCTAATATCAGAAGGAGCCTTAGCAATTGAAATGGGAGCTAATGCGACTGATATAAAACTTACTATACACCCTCATCCTACTTTATCAGAAACATTGATGGAGTCTGCCGAAGTCTTTTTCGGGCAAAGTACGCATGTGTTCAGGCCAAAGAAGTAATTAAGTTTAAATAAGTATTAAGATATACAGAGGAAAATGAATGGAATGGATTTTGAAAGTGAACTTACGTTTAAAGCTTCACGCAGCGGCGGAAAAGGAGGACAGAATGTAAATAAAGTTGAGACCAAAATAGAATTGAATTTTGATATTAATAATTCACAAATCCTTAATGAAGATGAAAAGAAAATAATTTATACAAAGCTAAAAACAAGAATTAATAAAAATAACATAATTAGAATTGTCTCGCAATCTGAACGTACTCAATATTTAAATAAACTCAAAGCAATAAAAAAATTTCATATGCTGCTTGAAGAGGCTTTGATCCCCGATAAAATAAGGATCGAAACAAAGCCGTCTAAACTTGAGAAAAAGAAACGAATCGATTCAAAGAAAAAAATTTCATTGAAAAAGGAACTGAGAAAAATTAATGTTGATAAAGAAATATATTGAAATAAAATATTTTTTAATTCAAATAAATATATGAATAACAGCACTGTTGTAAATAAAAGATCGTTCACACTTGCTGCTCTGATTTTATCGCTTGGCTTAATAATTATGGCAATACTTGTTACAACAACGTGGAGATATGTTTCACGAAGCAATGTGACAGTAACAGTTACCGGCTCGGCCTCCAAAGATATTAAATCAGATTATGCCATCTGGCGCGGCAGCATTTCAAATGAGTCTGCTTCTCTGCAGGATACTTATGCGAAATTAAAATCAAGTAATGAAAAGGTGAGAAGTTATCTGATTTCAAAAGGCTTTTCTCAGGATAAGATGTCAGTATCAGCGATAAATATTACAACTTTATATGTGAACAATGAGCAGGGATTTCCGTCAAGCCAGATAAGCGGTTACAGATTGTCGCAGGACTTTACAATCGAATCAAAAGATGTGGATAAAATCGACAGGCTTTCACGAGAGGCTACGGAGCTTATTAATGAAGGCATTGAAATTAATTCTCCCACACCCGAATTTCTTTATACGAAGATCGGTGATCTGAAAATTGAAATGATAGGTTACGCTGCGCAGGATGCGAAAGACAGAGCTGAACAAATTGCAAAAAGCACAGATAATAAAATCGGTGAAGTCCGTTCTTCTAAAATGGGCGTGATACAAATTAATTCAAAGAACTCAACTGAGATTTCCGATTACGGAATCAATAATACTTCATCCATAGACAAGACTATAACAGTTGTGGTCAATATGAGCTTCTCAATAAAATAATCTTCACAAAAACATTTTCACCGGATTTTCCAGAGCTTCACATATCCATCTCAAAAATCTTGCTGCATCTGCTCCATCGATTATTCTGTGATCGTAAGTCAGTGTAAGAGGAAGTATCATACGCGGTACAAAATTATCTTTAATATATTTTGGCTTTGTACTGCCTCTGGATACACCCAATATTGCCACCTGAGGGGAATAAACTATTGGTGTAAATCCCGTTCCACCAATTCCTCCCAGGTTTGAAATTGTAAAATTTCCTCCGTCCATTTCCTCGGGTTTTATTTTTTTATCTCTTGCCTTTTCCGCAAGATCATTCAGTTCATTGGATATTTCAAGTATTTTTTTCTTATCAACATTCTTAATTACCGGAACAAGCAGACCTCTGTCGGTATCTACCGCAACCCCAATATTAAAATATTTTTTGTAGATTATTTCTTTATTATTGAAATCTATGCTCGAATTGAACTGAGGGAATGATCGTATGGCAGCTTCACAAACTTTCACTAATATGGAAGTGATGGTTAAATGAGCAGCTGGATCTTCCTGCTTTTTTGTCTGATTTTTTCTGAACTCCTCCAATTCTGTTATATCAGCCTGGTCAAATTGTGTCACCATCGGTATTGCAGTCCAGGCATACGCCATCGCCTCAGCAGTGACAGAGCGTATCTTACTCATCGGCTGAATGTCAACTTCACCCCATTTGGAAAAATCCGGCAGAGCTTTTTGTGTAACAGATGAAGAAACGCCCGGCTGCATTCTGGATTTTACATGATCTTTAATATCCCCCTCACTGATCCTTGCTCCCGGACCTGTGCCTGATACAGAATTTATTTCTACTCCAAGCTCACGTGCTAGTCTCCTTACAGAAGGGGACGCAGCTGCAGCTTCTTTCATTGATTTACCTTCAGAAGCAACAGAACTGGTTTTGTTTTCATTAACGGATTCTTTTTGTCTGCTGTCTTTTATTTTTTCTTCTTTTAAATCATGTTCTTCAGACTTACCATTTTTTTTCCCCTCCTTATTATCATTATCTTTTTCAGATTCTTCATCTTTTGCCTGGCTCTTTTTATCTTTGCCCTTTTCACTTTCATCATCCTCATTATCTTCCTCAGGTTCTTTTGCAACATCCTCCTTCTCTGAATCTTCATC
>JBDTWU010000147.1:0-7873 GCA_040006535.1 bacterium
ACCGTAAGGGATCTTTTTATTTTATTCATTCTGGAATTTGCTTTTGATTTGGATCAATTTACTAATTAAAATTAATTTAAATAGTTACAATATTAGTATATATTGAAAAACTTTATTGACATATTTTTGTTCTGAACAAAGAATTTTTTAAGCCGTAAAATCCTTTAATGAAAAAGTCCGGAATTTTATTTATAGTATTCACCGTCGTTTTGCTTTCAGTTTCTTTCTGGTGTTTTGTGGGATTCAAAGTCATTACAACTGTTTCAAATAAACATGAATTGCTTAAATGCATCACCATCCTGGCTTCAAAGTATGAAACCATCAGATATTCACAGATGCAGAGAAATGAAGATTCTTCTATTGTTGCTTACCAGAATTTATTTGATGTACAAAATTATTCTATAAATCTCTCATTCGATATTCCGAGAAAATATGTTTTTGGAAGTGTTGAAATGAATGCGCTTAACTTGTCTGATACGCTGAATAAAATTTATGTAAATTTTTCATCTGCAATGAAAGTTAACAGCATCAAATTAAAGGGAAGTGAAATTTTGTTTAGGCAGCTTAATGATTATATAATTATCGATTCTAAAAATAAAATTAAAAGCGGTGAAAACTTTTCTGTTGTAATTAATTATGAAGGATCTCCCGAAAATAAAAGCTTTGATTCCTTTGGATTTAAAACCTTTGATGATGAGCCTGCAGTTTACACCTTAAGTGAGCCGGACTATGCATCCTCATGGTGGCCGTGCAAAGATCTTACAGATGATAAGTTTACTTTTCATATTTCAATTACAGTTCCCGGACAGCTCACTGCTGTATCGAACGGAATGCTAAAGGAAATTAAAGATGAAGAAAACGGAGAAAAAACTTTTAACTGGGAATCTAATTATCCCATCGCAACATACCTTGTTTCAATTGCCATAGGTAAATATGATACCTGGTCCGATACTTATTTTTCTTCTGACAGTACTAAAAAAATGAATGTTGATTATTACACATACCCTTCTTATACGGAAAAAGCAAAGTCAGATTGGAGAAATACCATAAGCATGATTAAATATTTTTCAGATACTTTCGGTGAATATCCTTTTATAAAAGAAAAATACGGAATGGCAATGTTTGGATGGATCAGCGGTGCAATGGAGCATCAGACAATAACAAGTATGGGATATACATTAGTTACGGGAACAGGGGGATACGAAAATATAGTTGCACACGAGCTGGTTCATCAATGGTTTGGTGATGCAGTCACTCCTGAGTCATGGAAGGATATCTGGCTTAATGAAGGTTTTGCAACTTATGGCGAGGCATTATGGGCTGAGCACAATAATGGGCGGGAAGCTTATATTAATTTCATGAAGAAGCAGGATTATGGATATTTTCAGGGAACAGTATATAATCCGGAAGGATTTATTTTCGGTCCAACTGTCTATAATAAAGGTGCATGGTGTATTCACATGTTAAGAGGTGTTGTTGGAGATTCTGTTTTTTTTAAAATTATCAGGACGTACTTTGAAAAGTTTAAATATAAAAATGCTGATACATGGGATTTTAAAAAAGTCTGCGAGGACGTTTCGGGAACTGACTTGACATATTTTTTCAATCAATGGATATTTACTTTCACCGGAAGGCCAGAATATAAATTTTCATGGAAGTCTGACGACTTTATGGATCAAAAAAATCTTGGTTATTATACACTGAGATTGAATCTTAGGCAGACTCAGGAAGAAGATGTGATTTATAAGATGCCGGTAAAAGTAACTGTGAAAACAGAAAAGGGAACTGAAGAATTTACTTTTTACAACGAAAAAAGGGTACAACAATTCGAACAGCCGGTAACCGGCAAACCTCTTGAAGTAACAATCGATAAAGAAAACTGGATCTTGAAAAAAATCGAAAAGGAGGATTATAAAGATAGTTACTAGCTTACTTTTTTCTTTCATTATCAATCAGATACAAAATCCGAAAATGAACATTATAAAAATCATAATCGCTGCTTCAGTTTTTTTTATTTATTCTTCATCATTTTCGCAGCCGAGGGATATAATTATCAAACTCAAAAGCAGCACTCCGGTTGAGATTGTAAACAATTTCAAAAACGATAATCTTAAAGCGGGCAACAATTCGATTTCCCGTATCAGCAAAGAGCTTGATCTTAACAATTCAAAAGAAGTTTTTAAGAAAGCAAACCAGGTTTACTCAAATAGTGAGAATTATAAAAAATTTGGACTTGATAAAATATTTATTTTAAACGTTGATGCATCAAAGCTCGGACAGGTTTTAAGTTTACTCGGGAAAAATGAATTCATAGAATATATACAGCCTAACGGTACACTTAAGCTTGAAGACCTTTCTCAAAATTCTTTTATTCCGAATGATACATATTACAATACACAATATTATCTTGATCAGATTGGGATGAGAAACGTGTGGGATATAACGAAGGGTGATTCAAATCTTGTAATTGGTATAATTGATACGGGAATTGATTTTCTTCACCCGGATCTTCAGAAAAGTTATAAAATAAATTTGGGTGAATATGGAAATGGAAAAGAATCGAATGGCATAGATGATGACAATAACGGATTTATTGACGACTGGCGGGGATGGGATTTTACAGATGAGCCCTTAACCGGAGATCCGAGACGGGGAGATTATCTTGATCCTGATAATGATCCGTCCGATGATAATAAGAATTCTCACGGCACCGCTGCTACAGGAATTATTAATGCAGCTTTTAATAATGGTATTGGTATCTCCTCTGTTGCTCCAAACTGTAAAGTGCTTGTATTGAGAGCTTTTGATTCCGAAGGATTTGGCGAAGAGGACGATGTTGCAAACGCTATACTTTACGGGATCTCACGTGATGTTAAAGTTTTTAATTTCAGCTTTGGTGATTACATATTCAGTAATTTGTTAAGAGACGTTATAAAATTTGCTTATACAAAAAATATAGTCATAGTTTGTTCAGCCGGTAATGACGGCAGCGACAGATTACATTACCCGTCGGCTTATGATGAAGTTATTTCAGTAGGAGCTTCTGATAATTCGGATTCTAAGGCAAGCTTTTCTTCTTTTGGTGAAACTGTAGATATATTCGCTCCGGGTTTTCAGAATCTGACAACAGTAAGAACAGGCAAAGGCAGTGCCGAGTTTGGAGGAGATTATGAAAAGCTGAACGGAACTTCATTTGCCTCTCCGATCGTAGCCGGTGTAGCTGCACTTTTACTTTCAAAAAACCCTGGTCTAACTAATGAAGAGGTAAGAGGAATTCTTGTTTCCACGACCTCATTGATGACAGGTCAGTCTTCATGGGACCATACCCGTTCTTCAGGAAGAGTGAACGCAATTAATGCTGTGGAAAATTTTAATAATCCATCAGTTTCAAGAATTAATTATCCGTTTCAGGATTTTACTTTTGAAAAAGATACAATCCCTGTATGTGTTTCCGCTGCATCACCGTTATTTTTATCTTACTCGTTATTTTATGGAATCGGACAGAAGCCCGGAAACTGGATCCCGATTTTACTAAATCAGTCTTCCCAGGTTTTGAATGATACTGTTGCAAGGTGGAATACTACATCGCTTCCTGATACTTCATTTACTTTAAGACTCGCGATCAACAGCAATTCCGGGAGAACTATAGAGCATAAAATGATTATTTTCAAAGACAGAAATCCCCCTGTAATTACAAATATCGGATTCGGAAATCTGATTGATAAAAATAATTATGCGGAACTAATCTTATTTGCTGTTAATAAAAGAACTCTCGGAAAAATTTATTACAAAAGAAAAAATATTACCGAGCCGTACAAGTTGGTTTTGGCTGATGTAGGAACTCCCAACATTGGATTTGTTTCAGAAGAACATTTCGGATTACTTAGCGGTAATGACCTTTTACCTGATACTGAATATGAATTTTATATTGAAGCTACTTCGCTAAACGGGAAGACCGCTGTTGTTAATGATACATCATTTTATTTTTTCACGCAGCCGCAGATCAATAACTACGGCTATATTCAAAAAAATTATTCTCTGCCTTATTCTCAATCCTGCGACAAAATCACTGACGTTAACGGAAATGGTCTGAAGGATATTTTTCTTAACAGCATCAACAGGAATCTGAGACTTAATTTGTATGAATTCAATGACGGCAGCTTCAGTAAAATTTCCAATGACAACTGGGGCGATTATAAAGTAGGAAGAGATGCAGGGGATATTGACGGAGACGGTAAGAATGAAGTTCTTTTATCAAAAGGCAGAGATGGATTTGTTTATGAATCTTCGGGCGTTAATGAGCTGCCTGTAAATTTAATATGGAGTGACACCGGTAACGGAAATTTCTGGTCTGCAAGGATCGCTGACACTGATGGAGACGGCAGGAAAGAAATTCTCGGGCTTGGAAAAACAGGTCTTAGAATTCTGGAAGCCCGGGGAGATAATAATTATCAGCAGATCGCCAATCTGAATTATTTCGGAATAGACTCAACACCAAATTCTCAAAATGTACTGGTGGAAGATTTTGATAATGACGGCAAAAATGATATTGCATTTATTAATCTTTATTATGAAAGCAGGGGTTCTGCACTTCCAAAGACAGGGATATCTGTTTATGAAAATATTTCGGATAACAACTACACAAGAGTGTTCAAAGACAGCATTGACAGATTAATTAAAGGTGACAATTTTGTATCAGGGGATTTCAACGGTGACGGTAAAAAAGATTTTGCTTTGGGAGTAGTGAGCAAAGACGGCGACCTTATACAATACTATAGTTTGTATGTTTATACTTCGACTGCTGATAATTCTTATTCTCTTCTCGACGTACAGGACATATACAATTACAAATCTTACGCAGAAACCTCTACCAAAGCTGCAGATATTGACAATGACGGCAGAGACGAGATCCTGGTTAATACAGGGACACTGTTTTATATTTTTAAATTCGACAGTTCGCTCGGCAGGTTCGCACCTGTATTTTATATGAAGGACATTAACACTGTCAATCAGATCGTATATGATTTCGATGCCAATGGTATAAAGGAGATCGGCTTGAATACAGTAAACGATACATTATTATTTTTTGAAAAAAATATTGCATTCACCGGACCTTCGACACCTTTGGGTTTCAAAGGCTACAGTCTCGATTCGAATATAATAAAGCTGTCATTTGAGAATGTTGCCGGAGCTGAATACTACAAAATTTACCGCAGCGATTCGGCACAAAATTTCAGCTTCTATGATTCTACAACATCTAATGTATATTTCGATTCGGGAATCATTAATAAAAAAAATTATTATTATAAAATTTCCGCGGTTGATATTCAGAATCCTGTCATGGAGAGCCAGCTATCATTACCTTTAATGATTTACAGCCATAACAAGTCAAGGATCATTTCTGTGACTTATGAACAAAATGGATTCTTATCAGTAAAATTTTCTGAAAGAGTTTCTCCGGTTATTCCCAATTTGAATGTTTTCATTTTAAATAATGATATCGGCTATCCTAAGAATATAGCTGTAAAGAATAATTTTGAATACTTCCTGACATTTGACAGAGTACTTTCTGACGGCTCATATATTCTAAGAGCAAATGATCTGGCGGATATATACGGTTCTCCTGCTGACACATCTCCCTTCAACTTTACTGTAAATAATTTAACAGACTCCGGAAAATTTTATATATCAAAGCTTGAATTATCCGGTGATCACCGGCTTAAAGTAGAGTTCAATCTTGAAACTGATACAGTTACAGTGAAGAATGTAAACAACTATAGCTTCGAACCGTTTGACATAAGAGTGAATTCTGTTGAAATAAATAATTCCAACAGAAAAGTAATTTATCTTAATCTCGAAAAGAATGGAGCAATCGGAGCTACCGGAAAAAATTATCTTCTGAAAGTTTTTAATGTTTATTCCTCAGGTGGGATAAAAATTGTTGACGGTGCCGGAAGCAGCTTTGGTTTGATCTTTAATAAAGAGAGCCTCGATGAAATGTACGTATATCCAAACCCATACAGTATAAGCTCAGGCCAGGATTTTATAACACTGGCAAACATTACACGTCTGGCTTCAATTGATATTTTTGATCTTACCGGAAAATTTCTTATTAATATTAAAGAAACCAACGGTAATGGTGGAGTTGAATGGGATTTAAGAGATAAGGATGGTAACAAAGTTGGTACAGGAATTTATCTTTACAGGGCAACAGGAAAAAATTCTTCCGGCCAGGATGTAAATGAAAAGATCGGGAAGTTTGCAATTGTAAAATAACTAAAACAAAAAGGCAGCTATAAACTCATAGTTGCCTGATCTGAAAATAGCGATGCTATACAAAACTTAACAGAGAAATTTATTTATTTACAAACTCTGAGAATCCTTTACCAGCCTTGAACCTGGCCACTTTCTTTGCCGCTATTTTAATTTCTTTTCCTGTTTGAGGATTTCTTCCCATCCTTGCTTTTCTGGCTGATCTCATAAAGGTACCGAATCCAACTAAAGAGACTCTGTTTCCTTTTTTTACCGCTTTCATTATTCCATCTAACAAAGACGCCATTGCAGCTCTTGCCTGAACTTTTGTGATTTCAGCATCACCTGCTATTTTAGTGATTAGTTCTTCTTTTGTCATTAGATACTATTTAATTTTAAAAAAAATGATTAACACAAAAATAACACAGCTTTAATTAAAAAGCAACTTTTATTTGACCTGGCGCAGGTTTATGAGCAATTTCATTTTCAAATTATATTGTCAAATCTTCTTTGGTCAGCTTGATTTGCGAGGGTGATTTTTACTTTTCCAAGTTATGAAAAAATATTCTCTTGCGGAGAAGGAGGGATTCGAACCCTCGATAGAGTTACCCCTATAACGGTTTTCGAGACCGCCGCATTCGACCACTCTGCCACCTCTCCTTTTAATTAACAGAAGATTAATCCGATTGTCGGAACAAAGGGTTTAAATTAAAAATAATAAGTCAGTAAAAATTTTATCGATTGACTAAAGTATAAATTAAATTAATTGCAATACCCACAACAAAGCCGATGATTGCAGCTGTACATGCTGTCTTTGCAGATGCTGGCTCTTTGTCCTTTTTCATAAAATAAATTATAGCACCGGCAAGGGGAATACAGAAAGATAGAATTGTGAGCGGAGTACTAAGTTTATCATTTGTTGATGGCGTTTCCGGACCTCCGGGTCCTCCGGTTGTTCCCGATGGTGTAGAGTACACAGGAGGTACAGGCGGCTGATTCTGATCCATAGTTTTATTGTTTGATTTATAAAAAATGATTTATTATTAAATAACCCATTGCCTTGCCAATTATCGCCACCAAGGACATCTGACCGACACCGGACATAATACCTGTAATTAATCTTAATGAATTATTGCTCTCCCTGTTATAATATGCCTGCGATAATCCGTCTATGAAAGTAGGAAGAATTAATAAAAGAGTTATTGCCAAACTTAAATGAATGATATCGAATGTGAAAAACGGAAATGTAATATAACCCAGATACATTCCGGTACATCTTGCACAAACAGGGAATTGTTTTCCTCTGAAAAAAAATGAACGGCTTGGAATTTTATGACATGTAACTAACTGAATATCACCGATCTTCATGCAGAGAGTGAGGGATTCGAACCCTCGTAGCGCTTTAGACGCTAACACACTTTCCAGGCGTGCTCCTTCAACCACTCGGACAACTCTCTGTATTTTTACTTCAGCATTCTCCCGATATATAATCGTCAACTCTAACTACCTAAATATAAATTTTTGAAAGTTGAATATCTTTGTAAAAATTTTTTCTCTTTCATAATATAATATTTCATCTTATAAGATCTTTTTTATTTCCGGGCTTAACTTGACGTCTAAA
>JBDTWU010000148.1:0-2949 GCA_040006535.1 bacterium
GTAGTAGCCTATACCCTTCTTATATAATACAAATATTGTATTTTAAGCAAAAATTATACTATATTTACATTATTATAACTCTATAACATAGGATCTGATGAGGCACCCTTCTGAAAACTTGCACAAACTAATTAAATCATTATCAAAAAGTGAGAAGGGATATTTTTTAAAATTTGCAAAGAAGAATGCATTAGCTGATAAACAATATTTAAAATTATTTAAAGCTATTGACATTCAGGAAGGGTATGATGAAAAAAAACTTAAAGATGAGCTCAAAGCAGAAGCCTTTGTACAGCAGCTTCATGTTGCCAAAAAATATCTTTTTAAAATGATTATGAAAGTCCTTTATCTTTATGAATCGGAACATTCATTAAACTATAAATTTTCAAGCGATATAAATATAATTTCTAATCTATACAACCGCGGTTTATATAAAGACAGTTTAAAATATATTTTAAAAAGTAAGGAACAGGCATACTCAGTTGAAAAGTTTGATTGCCTGCTGGAGTTAATACGCTGGGAAAAATATATAGTAGTTGCCTTATCACCATCTGATATTTCCGAAAATTTAGAAGAGCTTTGTAACGAAGAAACAAATATTCTAAATGTTCTTTCAAACTTAATACATTTCCGCAAACTTCATACGCAGATGTCTTCGCTTATGAGAACGGGCGGTTCGGTAAGGGCAAAAAATGAAGAAAGCAGTTTTGAAAAAATCATAAATGATCCTTTATTGAAATCATTGCAATGCGCAATGAGCTATGAAGCAAAATTACTCTATCATCAAGTATATCTTATTTATTTTCAGGCAGAGTCTAATGATAAAAATACTTATGAATATTCAAAGAAATTCATTGAGTATATGATTACTCAGCCACAGAGGCTGAATGAATTTGCTAAAGAATATATACTGGGGATGGTAGCAAGTTTGAGCTCTTCTTTTAATTTAGGAAAATATGAGGAAGCCAATTCAATTATTAAAAATCTTAGAAAATTTAGAATTAAATCAGAAGAACAAAAAGAATATATTTTCTTCTCAACATATATACTTCAATTTATGATAAGTATTGTTAAATGTGAATTTGAAAATATTGAAAGTGCGATCACTGAAGCCGAAATTCAATTAAAGACAATAGAGAGGAAGGAAAACAATGTAACTCAGCTTATACTTTATCAGGATATATTTTATGTATACTTCGCATTGGAAAAATATGATAAATCCCTTGAATGGTTAAACAAAATATTATCTTCAAAATCAGAAGTTAGGCAGGATATCCATTCCATTGCAAATATATTAAATCTTATTGTACACTATGAGCTTAATAATCTTGAATTGTTAAATTACGCTGTAATAAATACTTACAGGTTTTTATATAAAAGGAAAAGATTATATAAGTTTGAAGAAATTGTTTTGAAATTTATAAGAAAAATTTCAAAAACTTTCGACATTAAAGAAGATTTTAGATTTCTGAGGTCCCAGGTTTTAAAACTCGCTGATGACCCTTACGAAAGAATCCCGATGGAATATTTTGATTTCATTTCGTGGCTTGACAGTAAAATCTCAGGCAAATCTTTCTTAGAAATGAAAAAACTAAAAAAAGACTTATGATGCTTCATGCGCTTACCCAAAAAAAGCTTTTATCAATCTGTTCTCAACCCCTCAAAATTCACAATCGATAATTTTTCTTTAAACTTTTAAAAACTTCATTTTACAGAATAATTAAAATTACATTAAGTATATGGTATAGTTATTGAAATCATACAAATAAATTAAACTTAATAAACTATATGAAGAACATATCCATTATTCCGGCTCAAAAGAAAGGTTCCCAGGTAACCTTCAGTAAGGTCATGACTTCAGATTCCGATACAGCTTCGCGTGAGGTGTTTATTAAAATAAAGAACAGACTCCTTGATATAAATGACTGGCATGAATGGGGTGTTTCATCTTACTTCTGTCTTTACAGCAATGGCGTAAAAAAGAGTTCTCCTGACATCGGGGATTACATTCGCATAGGTCTTCCAGCTCCCGGCACGGCGGAAGGTGACGGATTTGATTGGGTGATTATAGAGGCATTGGAAAATTTCATTAAAGAAGATGGGGAATATATAGGTTTAAGAGTAAGACCTAGTAAAAATCCGGATTGCGATTCTCCTGAAATTGCACACTTTTATAAAGACACTGCGACCAGTACATTCATAATCGAAAGGGACGGCACAAATATTACGGCGTCATATTACGGAAGAAACGAGTTACCTAACATAAAAGGCGTCAGGCAGTTTACAGATAAGCTGCGGAATATAATTGTCGCTGCAGGCGGCATATTGGGATTTTCCAAAATACACTGGAAAAAATTTATTGAAAACATTGTGGATTTGAATTATGTAAGTGAATCACACGAATAAAAAAAGTTTAATTTCCAATAAACTATTTAAAATTTTTAGCTTCGGGTATATAATTATTACTTTTCTTTTTAGAATAATATAACACATCTTTACCCATTCCCCAAACAATTCAACCAACTATGATTTCTTCATTATATAAACTCAATAAAGTATTTCTTATTTGTCCTATTTATATTTTTTTATTTTGTTGTCAGTTAACTGCTCAGAATGAAAACTCAGTAAAAGTAAAAAGTGCCGTTGATAAAGTCAGAATAGATTATGAAAAAATTATTCAGAGAAAAATTCCTTCCTTAAACGTTCTAATACAAACCCCTGAAGAGAACATTTTTGTTTCATCCGTCCCGGATGGCAGCACACCGATTACAAAGGACACATACTTTCGTTTTGCAAGCAACACAAAAAATTTTACATCTGCATCGATCCTGAACATGCAGGAAGAGGGATGGCTGGATATTAAATCGAAGATCACTGACAACATTCCGGGAAGCAGCATGCCTTACATTCCAAATACCACGGAATTTGATATTCCATACAAAAATGAGA
>JBDTWU010000149.1:0-3727 GCA_040006535.1 bacterium
ACCTGTGGTTCTAAGCTCGAATTCATCGGGGGATAATTTATTAATTGAGATCTCCGAATTCAGCGACCCGGCATCGAGAGCACCGGTCAGCACCAGATCAACTAATTCATCGTTCATTTTAAATTCACCATACTTCCAGTAATTATAAGCTCCCATTGAATAATCAAGCATGAACGCCTGACGGTATCTGGAGGGCAAGCCGATTATTATATTTCGTTTTGTCAAATCCATATTGGTGGCTATAACATTTTGAATGCTCCTTACAGACTTTTGATAAGCCATTTTCCAGTCCTGGATAAGATTAAAAGTTACTTTGCCCCAAACAAGTAAAATCAGGATTGCAATAATGTAAAAATATTTTATATTGATATTCATCCTTCCGGCAATCAGCAATAATGAGAAGGTGAAAAACATAAAAGGTATAAGTATTAGCTGTGGTCTGAAATATCCTGCGATTAAATTTGGCGTAATGGAGATCAGGAAAATAAGCAGAAGTAATATTATATATTTTAAGTTCCCCGTTCTTATAAAAATAAAAATTACACTCACAGAAAAGATGAAAATAAGTAAAGCATTCAGAGTGAAGACCAAATTAAAATTGTGGAGATAATTCCTGATCGACAGATAGTCATAAGGTAAAACTAATGAAATGAACGACTTGAAAATTACAGCGGCGCTGTTAAATAATCCCGGCTGCTGAAACTTTGTCACAACGTCGGACGGCTGCACTCCGATTATATAAACGCGGAAGGAGAAATATGCAATTAGTATGAATATCTCGATTCCTAAAACCCGCTTTAATTCTAATATCTTGTCCCTTCCCGATGCTAAATATACCACAAGAACAGTGATCAGCGGAAGGATCACAGAAGTTTCTTTTGTCAGAAGGGCAAAGGAAAAAAATAAACTTATCAGATAAATTTTATAAGAAGATCTTCTTTCAATGTATGAAAAAGTCATCAGGAGTGATGAAAACAAAAATATCGCACACAGCAGGTCAACCTTTCCCGCCGTCCAGCAAATATCATTAATGTTGCTGGGATAAAGAAGGCACATTAATAAAAAAACAAATGTGAGATATAATTTTTTTGTTATCCTGAAAAATAAAAAGGATGACAGAATAATCAGCAGATAAAAATAGAACATATTCTCAACCCTGAACAATATAAAATTATCCTTTGCGGAGTGCATCATGTTGTTAAGCCATATGCTGAGATTGATCGATATAAACCAGAGCGGGCGCAGGTGAAGATTGCTGTAATAAGGTATCGAGCTTGTAAATTTCTGCTGCAGAGTTGAATTTTGAGCTGAGATAAAATTGGAATAATCGTCTGATAACAACCCGATCTCAAAGTATCCCGAATAAATAAGAAATGCGGTGAAAAAGAAAATTATTAATATGGAAAAAAATATAAAGATAAAAATATCTTTCCGGAAAAGAGTTTTAATCAAAGGTAAATTTATTTGAGAAGATTGTTTAATTCTGCTTTGAATTTTTTCCTGCTTCGATTGGAACCAAGTCTTTGTCTTATTCTTAGTCCGATAAGTTTCTTAAAACAGTTTTCAGGAAGAAATGTATTTAAGTATGCCAGGAATTTTTTTGCTGAAATATCTTTTGAAAAATAGTTTCTCGAACGGTCTTTATCTCCGTAAAAATACTCGATCCAGAATAATATTTTGTTCCAGTATTTTATATTATATACATCCGGAGAATTTTTCAGATTTGCTTCTGCATTTGTGTTTAACAGTTCATAAATTTGTTTCCTGCTGCCTGTTTGTGTCAGGGAATTACTTCTGACCCTTGTAAAAACCAGGTATTCCGGAATTGTCCCAAAGGTTAGCTGATCTCTCATTCTAAACCATAATTCAAAATCTTCATAACTGCTGTAAGATTCATTATAGCCTCCACCGGATAAAATTTTCTTTTTATTAAAAAACACAGATGAATGGTTTACCGGATTATGCAAATTCAAAAAAGCTTTTATTTCTTTATCTGTGACCGGCGTGCTTAATGAAAATAAGATCTTATTTTTATCATTAAAATAAACCGACCAGCTTGACAGTACATCAATATGATTATTAGAATTCAAAAAATCTAACTGGCTTTTTAAACGTGTTGTAGTATTGAGATCATCAGCGTCGATCCTCGCAATCCAGTCACCAGACGAAATCTTTAAGCCGTAATTCAAAGCACCTCCAAGCCCGAGATGTTTTATTTTTTTTAATACAATCCTTGAATCTTTAAATTCATTTATGATCTCTTCCGGGTTATCATTTGAACCGTCATCAATTATAAGAAATTCAAAATCTTTACAGGTTTGATTCAGTACAGACTTTATGGAAGCCTTTATATATTCAGAGTCATTATAAACCGACATCAAGACTGTGATATGCTTTATTCTTTCAGACATTCTTTATAAACTTCAATATGTTTATTACACATTACTGAAGGATCAAATAATATTTTAGATTTTTTAAAAAAAGTTTCTGTCATCAGACGTGCCTGATCTGGGTTGTTAAGTGCTTTCAGCATTTTCTCTGCCAGCTGTTCATGATTATCAATTTCAAAGGTAAATCCGTCCACTTCATTTTTAAAAAAATTTTTTAACGAATTGAAATCGGAAGAGATAATTAAATTTTTAGTCATCGCTGCTTCAACTAATGTCATCGGGAATCCTTCAGACGGTATCCTTGTAGGCATTACAAAAATATTAGTTTCAGATAAGAGTTCCGGAAGATTTTTTATCGTCCCTAAAAAAACAATACTGACATGGATACTTTTTGCCAGACTCTTAAGTACACCTTCATATTCACCTTCCCCTGCAATAAAAAAACGGAGTTTACCATTATATCTTCCAGTTACAATTTTTGCTGCCCTGATGAATACATCAATTCCCTTTTCACGGATCAATCTTGAAGCACATATTATTCTTATTTCACCATCACTGCTCTTCCGGATATTTCCTGCATATTGAAAACCCTGATTAATAAACCTTGCATTTTTTTGTGTTTCGGGCTTATATTTTAAAAGATATTTTTCGATTGTTTCGCTGACTGTAATATATTTATGCGCCTTAAAATGTTTTAAAAATCCGCCTTGCGGAATGATGCCATGGTTAGTCTGAACTGTAATTACTCCTGTAAATCTGGATGCATAATATGATATGTTTGCAGCATAATGATTATGTGAATGTAAAATATCGATCTTATTTTTGTATATAAATTTTATCAGCCGTTTGAGTGCAACAGAAAAATTTTTTACGCTTCTGTTATTATGGCCGAAAGTATTGTCTTCAAGAATTTTTATTTTCAAATCCTTAAATCTTCCGGCCGAATCGCCACCCGTGCATAATAAAGTTATATTATAGTTTTTATTTTTTTGTAATTCGCTGATAAGATTATACAAATGGCTGCTTACACCGTCTGTATAATTCAGTTCACCGGTTAAAAATAATAAATTATGCAATCAGATTATGAAAAATTTTATTTTTTCAGATATTCCCCGGTTTGAATAACGGAACCGGGCAGTTCATTTGAAAATAATTTTAAATTTCCGATCAGTTCTTCTTTCACATTCGGATTAATTGCAAATATGGAGACACTATCGTCCCCGCATATAAAATTGTTCTGTATTTTCCATGATCCGGCTTTCTGCCAGTCAGGCGGTATCGCATTACTGTCCTTGAACCAGGATTCATAAAGCACTGCAATTCTTAATTTTTTTGAT
>JBDTWU010000150.1:0-3535 GCA_040006535.1 bacterium
AACAGAATTGTTTTGAATCTTTTTTGTCTTATCAAAAATGTTTTGGACAGCACTGAATTTACACACTAAGCTGATATAATTTATACCTTAGAAGAGTTTAATATTTTTTACATTTTCAATGATATAAATTCTCATAACAGCAGAATAAATCAGTGCTGTCCAAAATATTTTTTATAAATTGTTTTTAATCTAATTACGAATAAAAAAACAGCAAACGTATTAAAGTTTTAAAACAACCCGCCTGCGAAAAAATGTAGTAAAGAATATAGTTTGAAAGCGTTAAGAGTTTTTCGAATTAGAAAATAAATGTTGCAAAGACGGATAATAAATACAGCCGGGCCTATTGCCCGGCGATAGCTGAAATTTTCTATTAAAAAAATGTGATTTAAGGAGGAGTTAATTTAGTTACGAAATTCACCGAATTATTATAAGTGATTATCAGATCAGCCAGATTCAGAATATAATCACCGTTTACATCTGAGGGGACATAGCCGCTTATAAAATTTGTCTGATCATTAAAAATTAATATAAGGTCGGAAAGATTGATCTGTCCGTTCTGGTCCACATCACCGCTATACATGGAGTATTTTTTTCCCACAAGCTTTAAATTGTTACCGTAAGCCTGATTTGCAGAGGAAGTAAAATCATAGCTTGCTGTTCCGCCGAATGTAAAAGATTCACCGCCGCTTTTGCTCCAGGTTTCTATACTATTCCTGTGTCTGACTACAATATAATATATTCCGGAGGGAATATTTTTGAATTCGAAATTTCCGGACAAAGTTAAAGAGTCTATTACTCCTCTTGCCGAATCGACAATGGAATACGGAGATGAAATATTTTTAAGGTAAACAGCTACAGTATCCGTCTGCCTCAATGAATTGGATGACGTGTCATAAAATCCTTCTTCAGCAAGTGTAAGATTTAAATTTGTAACAACACTACCGATTAAAGTATTATAGGTTGCTAATTTAATATCATCTACATACCAGCCGTCAGCTGTAGTATTAGCATCGCTTTTTAAAGTGAATCTGATTTTTAATTGTGATGAAGCAGCTGCATAAGCTGATACATCAAGTGTTTGCTGTGTCCATGCAGCAAGATTTCCATTGTATGAAGTGATAGCCTGCCACGTAGATCCGTTATTGCTTGAAGCCTCAACGTAACAAAAATCATAACCTGCTTCAGTATTATATTTATGCCAGAAATTCAGGTATGCTGCAGATGAATTGCTTAAATTAACGGGAAAGGTCATGGTCATTGAATTGTTCGCATTATCTGCATAGTTTCCTAACGGACTGTCGGTGTAAGAGCGTGTCGGAGAATGTGATTGTGCTGATGTTATTGCCCATCCCTGATTGGTTGTCCAGTTTGTAAATCCATTTTCGGCGCTGTCTGAAAATACCGCATATCCGTTTCCTGTTAAAATATATTTTGTTTCCTGATAAACGATCAGGGAATCATTTTGCTTAAAAGTAATATTTACAGGTATTGCCGAATTCAATGGTGCAGCAGATGAGATTGTAAATCCGAATGATGAGCTGTCACTCTGAAATGAATTTAAATTTGAATAAGTGTAAAATGTTATTGGAATATTTAAATAATAACCCGGCGATGAACATTCAATCTTTAAGTTCTGAGCTGACTGAAGACCTTTGTTTTTGAATTTTATCTTTAATGTTCCTGATTCACCGGAAGCATATACAGTTTTATTGAAATTTACGGATACGGGATAGACATAAGCACCACCGATCATGGCTGTATACTGATTTGTAAAAAGCATATCCTGAGCGAGTGGTATAATTTCAGCTTGAGTGGGCCAGAAGCCGGTAGTTCCCGATTCCGGAGTCATTGCAATTATTCTATGAGGACTATGAACCGAGTCATTATAATACCAGTCATCAGCGCTGCCTCTTACGAAGTAGCCCACTGTCTGGCTGGGTGTGCCCGTTGTATAATGATTGATCTTTGTCATGTCGGCAAGATATTCAGTGAACTTATTATCATCAGGAGTAGGTGCAGGATCCTGCCATGCCCAGGGCTTAATTAAATAATTTCCGTATGTATGTGAACCAAGCACCACTGCAATATTTCTTGTGTTAATAAATTTCATCACACCTCTGGTTTCGTTTTCAGAAAACGGAGATAATCCTCTGTATGTATCGGATGATGCACTGGTGCTCGAACCTCCGTTTGAGGAATTCCAGAATTGAAAGGTTCCGTAATTTCTGTTAAGGTCCACACCAAAACTACCCCCTGCATTAACTTTTCTGTTCTTTCTCCACAGACCACCCCCGCCCGGATTGGTTGTTTCATTATAAATGTAACCATCCGGATTTAACACAGGTGTAAAATATAATTCCCTGTTGTTAAGAATGTAAGTGGCTAACGGATCAACATTATAGTTTTCCAGAAGCCAGTACATAAAATAGATCATGTGTTCCATGCTTTCCGGCTCTCTCGCATGAATCAATGAATGATACCATATTTCAGGTCTGCCTGTAGGTGCATCAGGATCTTTTGTAACTCTTACTGTCCATATTTTTTTTCCATTGATTGTAGAATCAATAAAAAATTTGGCAGAAACTAAATTGGGATACTGAAGTCTCATCGAATCAAGCTTTGCTGTGACTTCACTGTATTTTAAAAATCCTCCCATAGTCCCGTAGATCGAATGGCTTACATTAAAAACATCTGTCGAATTTTTTAGCGACTTCTGAATTTCAAATGAGGACATTTTTGGAAGACTTTCATAATATTGCTTCCAGTCAGGTATAAGTATATTATAAGACACGCCGGATTTTTTCAGCATCTTAATTTCTTCCGCAGACAGCCAGGCATCAATGAAACCGGTCTTACGCAATGCATGATCAATGTGAAGCCCTGCATCCGCCATTTTATCAGTTTCGTTTTTTGACGTTGCAAATATTCTTACCTGGGAATATTTTTCAGGAGTGTTATTAGTTTGTCCTATGGATGATAAGAATGGAATTATCGTCAGTACAAATAGAATATATATTAATTTTTTTTTCATAAGTTTCTTTATAAAATTTTCAATAAAATTAGTCTTTTAAAAATGTAAATAGAACTCAAAAAATTTTGTTTTAATTAGATCTAATTAGATCTACGTACCGGAATAAAGTGGAACGCGGATGACACAGTGTTGGCTGATCATCGCTGATCTTATTGTTATTTAACAAAAATTTATTCCAATATCAAATCTTACTTTATTCATGGATTATATATTTTTCAAGTAAACATTTTTGAATAAATATATAAAGATCAGCGTAAATCATTTCCATCAGTGTCATCCGCGTTCCAATAAAAATGACGTGTACACAGAAATAAAAAAATAGACCGGAGAATTAACTCCGGCCTATTCATTAAACATATCTTAAAGTTAATATAATTATGGTTTGATCTTATTGATCTTTTCTGTATTTCTCTGATCATTTTTTTCAATACTGTTCTCAATTTTTTCCTGTTCGTTTTTTTCCGAACCTTCATTATTATTCATGTTAGCTTTATGGTTCACTCT
>JBDTWU010000151.1:0-8839 GCA_040006535.1 bacterium
AGTCGCGCGCCGCCCATCGGCCTCGCTGTCACAAAAAAGTTCAGACTCTTGTCAATCAAAACCTCCTTTCCGGAAGCTATGAAGTCGAATTCAATGGAAATAATTTCCCCAGCGGAGTATATTATTTCCGGATTGAAACCGAAAATTTTACAGATTCAAAGAAAATGATTTTGCTAAAGTAAATTATTTTAACATATGTTTATTGAGTCTAAACGTGCAAGAAATATATATCAGTTCGTAGGAGCAATTGTAGGATTAGTCACCTTAAGCCTCCAGCTTTATCTGACTGTTTCAGGTTCACCCGCATCAGGCTTAACGTATTTAGCCGGTATTATAAAGTTCTTCAGTTACATGACCATTTTGACTAACATACTCGTAGTTTTAAGTTATATCATTCCTTTGCTTGGAAGGAATTCCATGCTTAGTTTATTTTTTTCAAATCCAACTGTCTTGAGCGGGGTTTTAGTTTACATTGCAATAGTCGGGATTGCATATCATTTTTTATTGGCGCATCTATGGGATCCAAAAGGACTGGGACTGGTTGCTGATATAATGCTTCATTACGTTATACCTTGTATTTTTTTTATCTATTGGATCTTATTTGTTGAGAAGAAAATGCAAAAATTTATTAACTCCCTTAAGTGGCTTATATTTCCATTGATGTATGTAATCTACATACTGATACGCGGAGAAATAAGCGGAAATTATCCATATCCTTTTTTAGATGTTTCGCAGCTTGGCTATACCTCTGTTTTTAAAAATATTTTTTTTCTGATGATTGGATATATTGTTTTAGGAATAGTGGTAGTTGGTATGGATAAATTTTTATCAACTTTTATAAATCAGGATAAAGTCGAATTAAGGTAAAGTATACAAACCTCAAATTTTTATAATCCGGAATAAAAACAATTCATCGAGTGCATAACAACTCATTTTATTAGCATGTGTCTAAACTAAAATCAAAATATGTTTGCCAGAACTGCGGATACTCATCCTTAAGATGGAGCGGTAAATGTCCCGAATGCGGGTTGTGGAATACACTGGTGGAGGAAATTATTACCATTGATAAAAAAAAATCTGCAACAAAATCTCGTTTCAAAGTAAATGACGAGAATTACAGATCAATATCAGAAATTTCTTCTGTCAACGAAACAAGAACTCAGACAAAAATTACGGAGCTTGACCGTGTGCTTGGTGGCGGAATAGTTGACGGCTCAGTGATATTGATCGGTGGAGATCCCGGAATTGGTAAGTCGACTTTGATGCTTCAGATAGCAGAAAAAATCCTGGATAAAAAGATTCTCTATGTCAGCGGCGAAGAATCGGCAAGCCAGATAAAGCTTCGCGCAGATAGATTGAATTACAGGTTAAATAATTTCTTTATCTTATCAGAAACAAATCTTGACATTATTCAGGCCGTTATCGAAAAAGAGGAGCCTGATATTGTTGTTATTGATTCAATTCAAACCATTTACCGCTCAGAAATTGAAAGCGCGCCGGGTACAGTTTCACAGCTGAGAGAGTCAACCGCATTGATAATGAATCTGGCAAAGACTAAAAATTTTTCAGTCTTTATTGTAGGACATATTACAAAAGAAGGTATGATCGCCGGACCAAAAGTTTTAGAGCATATGGTGGATGTAGTGCTGCAGTTCGAAGGTGAGCGGACACATTCGTTTAGAATTTTACGGGGGATAAAGAATAGATTTGGCTCTACTAATGAGATAGGAATATTCGAAATGACGGACATGGGACTGAAAGAGGTTCTAAATCCAAGCGAAGTATTTTTGTCTCAGAGAAATTTCGGTGCATCCGGATGTACAATCTCGGCATCGCTCGAAGGTACGAGACCGATACTTATTGAAGTTCAGGCGCTCGTCACCTCATCTAATTACGGCATTCCGCAAAGAACATCCATGGGATTTGATTATAAAAAGTTAAATATAATTGTTGCAGTTCTCGAAAAAAAACTGGGGCTTTTTTTAAACAAGTCAGATATATTTTTAAATATTGCGGGAGGTGTTAAAGTAGATGAGCCTGCAATTGATCTTGCAGTTGCAATAAGCATTTTTTCATCATTCAAAGATATTCCTGTGGGATCCGAAACTGTTGTACTCGGCGAAGTGGGATTATCTGGAGAGGTCAGAACGATCTCTTATGTGGAAAGAAGGATCACAGAAGCATCAAAGCTCGGTTTCAAAAAAATTATTGTACCAAAAGGTAATTTTAAGAATCTTAACCCAAAAAAATTTACCGTAGATGTTATCGGCGTGGAAAGAATTAATGACACTGTGGATAAACTATTCTAGATCATTTAGTGCTCTACACATCTTTCAGAGAAATTTCCGCAATTTTATTTATATAATCAATCCAAAGTGCGACAGCTTCATCTGTTTTCTTAAGCTTGCATAGTTCAATGAATTTCTTGTGGTTGGAAGTGTCATAATTCCGGTGTTGCTTAAATTCAAAAATCTCATTCAGCACTCTTATGTTGTTCATGTACATCTCGTCAATAAGGCACAATATATATTTCATATTTGAGGGTCCGTAAATAACCTTAGCAAAATCCCACAGCAAGTATCCCAGTTCATACAATTCTTTACAGTGGTCAACTTTTTTTAATATTACTTCTGCCTTTTTATAAGTTTCTAATTTGTACCTGGGAATGGCTTTTTTGAGCACAACGGGTGCAAGTAATTTATGGACTATTGCAGTTTCATTTTTATAATCCTTCGAAATCTTTTTCACGAAGCTTCCTCTGTGGGGAATAACTTCAAGATATCCTTCACTCTCCAGAATTCTAAACGCTTCTCTGACCGGAACTCTGCTTACATTAAATTTATTTGCTATTTCGGATTCCTTAACGTGCTGATCGGATTTTAGATTAGAATAGGTTATTTCCAGCCGGACAAAATTTGCAATCTTATTTACCATTGTAACTCTTTTCTTCATCTAAAATTATTTATTGTTCTTCGCAAGAATCGTTCATAAACAGGAAAGAAAATCCTCTGACAAGGGTTGTTTTTATGAATATTCTTCTTTTATAATATACTTTAAATTTTTCAAAGTTTAAATATTTTGTTTCATGGTAATTTTAATTTATTTTGTTGCTAAATATAGCTAAATTAGTTTAATCAAAATTTAGTCATGAAAAAATATTTTATTGTTTTTATTCTGTTCATACAATTCTATTCCATCAATTCTTTCACTCAGTCAGTAAGCAATATGGCAATGCTTGGCAATGCGAATGAGTACACTGCAGGCGGCACTCCTGCCGACTGGCATTATTCATCATGCTGGGGATATGTTGCTGCAGGTAAGGAATACGCGATCATCGGTCATTATGCAGGGACAACTGTTTATGATGTTACTAATCCTTCTAACATAATTAACAAAGGAACAATAAGCGGTCCGGGGTCTTTCTATAATTATCGGGAAATGAAAACATACTCACATTATTTGTACATCGTTTCAGAAGGCGGGCAGGGAGTTCAGATTGTAGATTTACAGTATCTTCCCGATTCGATACACTACGTAAAGAGCTTTACTTTCGCGGGATATACTAAATCTCATTCTATTTCTCAGGACGGAAGATTTTTATACAGTAATGGCGGCACCTACAATAACGGTGGAGTTTTTATTCTTGATCTGCTTGATCCTGAAAATCCTGTAAAGAGAGGTCAGTGGGGTACAAGGTATGTTCATGACTGCTTCATAAAAAATGATACTATCTTTGCGGCATCAGTGTATGCCGGATATCTGGTAATTCTGGATGCGAGAAATAAAGATTCAATAAAATTTATCCGTGAATTTACTTACCCCGGTGCAGTGACTCACAATGCATGGACCACGGATAACAGACAACTTCTTATAACAACTGATGAGGGTGGTTCAAATCATGCGAAGATCTGGAATATTGCCGACATTTCAAATCAGGTTCAGGTTGCAGATTTAATTCCTTATGACGGAGCATCCATGGTTCATAATGCTTATGTAAAAGGAGATTCGCTGTACCTTGCACATTACAGGGCAGGTGTGATTGTTTATAACATACAAAATCCTGCAGCACCCGTTGAAGCCGGACATTATGATACATACCCGGGTGTTAACAGCACGGCGTATCAGGGGTGCTGGAATGTTTATCCGTTCCTGCCATCCGGAAATATTATTGCGAGTGATATCTCCACAGGATTATACATTTTAAAATTAGGCAACTCAGCTTCAATAACCGGAAATAATTCCACTGTAAAAAGCTTTGCTCTTTCTCAAAATTATCCGAACCCTTTCAATCCATTAACAGTGATCAGTTATTACATTCCGGAACAAAGTTTTGTCAGCATTAAGGTTACAGATGAACTGGGTCGTGAAGTCAAAACACTTGTTAGCAAACTTCAGACACAGGGAAGCTATTCAGTAGAATTCAATGGGAATGGATTTGCATCCGGAATTTATTATTATATAATAGAAGCCGGGCAATTCAGAGAGTCAAAGAAGATGATTTTGACGAAATAGTTTTTATGTATTTTAGGTATTAAGTAAAAACTGAAGCCTCATATAACTCATGAGGCTTTTGTTTATAAATTATTTTTGAAATATAATTTCCCGCTTTTATTTACCCAGCTTCTCCAGCATCTGTTTTGCTCTTATATCTTTGGGATCGATTAATAATACTTTGTTGAGCATATTTCTAGCCATTTCCGTATTTCCTTTATCTTCATAGATCACTGCAAGGTTTCCATAAGCCATTACATTTTTTGGATCCTTCACGATAACCTGTTTGAAAATTGTCTCCGCCTCTAACGTTTTCCCCTCGAGCATAAATGCATTACCCAGATTATTCAGAGCTATCGAAAAATCAGGATCAAGCTTTAATGCCTGACTTAAAAAATCCTTTGCCTGTTCAATCTCATTCAGCTTATAAAGATAAATATCTCCAAGGTTATTCAATACTGCAGGGTTGTTTGCGATAATTGATATGGCTTTTTTATATGCCTCTATTGCTTCATTTACTCTGCCGGAGTTATAATACAAATTTCCAAGACTGTTATAAGCTTTAAAATTATCAGGAAAATATTTAAGGGAATTCTGATAAGATTCGATTGCCTGGATAATATTTTTTGATTTTTCAAAAGCAGTTCCTAATTGAAAATATGCGAGAGCATTGCCTGCATTAATGGTTATCAGTCTTTGAAAAGCAGATATTGCCGCGGGAATTCGATCTGATTTTAAATATGCCAATGCGAGATGATATAAGCCTTCCTTATTATCAGGGAATTTTTTAAGATTTTCTTCAAGTATCGGAATGGCAATTCGCAGATATTCCATATCTGACTGCCTTGTGTCATAATATTTAACGTAAGCTATTCCAAGATTCATTTGTGCTAACTTATCATCTGTACTATTGAAGTTTTTTAATTTTATAATTGCTGAGTGATCTTCGAGCTTTTTATTTTCTTCTTCGCTCAGTGTTTCAATTTCTTTCCTTATCCAGTGATCTGTAAAATTTACATGCTGAACATCTTTGGTTGCTCCCTGTTTCATGTGACAGCTGATGCAGTCGCTTACTGGTCTGTGATCAACTTTAAAATTAGAAACTGATAAAGTATTAGCATTATGACAACTTGTGCATTTGCTGTTAAAAAATTCTCTTGAAACATCTTTTACAGATTTATGCGGGTCATGGCATGTGATGCATGTCATTTGTCCTTCGCTTTTTATAAAACAATCGCACAATGACATTCGTGCTGCATGGCTCGCTATTTTAAAATCACCTTTCTGAACATTGTCCTGAACAAAAACAGTTTTTACTTCTCCGAGCTTCATTCCAGGCTTGAAGTCAGTCTGCTTTTTATCCTCGGCGAAAATTCTCACTTCACCCTGAAGATGACATTGAAAGCAAACTGATAATTTTTCTTCGAGCGGCAGGTTTGCAGGATTTACAATTGTCCTGTCTATACTGTCTTTCTCAATAGCTTCGAATAGATCACTCTTCTCTGTATGCCTTTTAATATGAAGCTCTCCGGGTCCATGACATCTTTCACAATTAATCCCATCGGGAAGGGAGTGATATTTATTTTCGGAAAATTCCGTGAAGCCGGCATAACCGTTGTGACAGTTCATGCATTCCTGAATGATCGGTCTCGAAAACCTGACATTATATTTTTCATATCCCGGGCTCAGATCCCACTTTGCCTTTTCAGTATACCATGAAACAGGCATTTCATAAAAAAATCCGTTTTCACTGTAGATATAGCTTCGTGTGTTGTTTCCCGAACCAACTATATATTCGATCTTTTTATCAAGTTCATGAGTTATCTTTCCGTCTTTATCTTTTCTGAATTCCTTCTGGAAATATTCCCTGCCTTTTTTGTAAACCTGATAATAATAATCTGACTTTGCATCATAAATAATATTCTCATTTGAAAAATCTTCTATCTCGTTATTTTCTGAAGGCTTATAGAATGATTTTCCCATCCCCGTTTTATGAAATGAATCACTTATTTCAGAATGGCAATTCCGGCATTTTGCATCACCAACATAAGCTACCTCTTCAGACAGGTTCAGATAAAAATATTTCTCATGCAAACCGCTTAAGGTTTTATCACGGATATCTTTTTTAAAATACCTGTTGTAAAACACGCCTGCTGCCACGAGCAATATTATAGCTGCGACAATAATGAAATATATTTTTTTCACTTGTTTAGTCATGGAAATTAAAAACGCATATCAAAACTGATATGCGCAAATAAAAAATTTTCAATTCACAATTAAATGTTTGCATATTCATAAAGTATGGATATGCATAATGTCAATCAGATTAATGGACGGGAGGATTTATAAATTCCAGATCTATAAGCTTCTTCTCCCCGGGACTAATTGAGCCATAACCCCAGATGCCACCTGAAGCCTGGGCAACGTGTTTCGCCAGGCTGAGCAGGCTTTTATAAAATTCTTTTGCAAAGGCGGGATCAAGCTTTGGTAAAGTATCATTTATCCTGCTTAGCTCATGAATAATTTTATCCTTCATCTCCTTAATATCTTTTGGCATTTTTTCAATAAGCTCTTTTAATGTTCCGTTAAAATTTTTATCAACCTCCTGATAATAGTTTTGCAGTATTGACTGTTCATTCGCCCGGAAATGCGCAATCTTTGCTCCCCAGTCAATTTCTTTCTGATCAATGTCGCCTTCTGCTCCGGCAATCAGCAAGGTGATCAGTGCGGGAGCCATTACCATTGTAATACATTCATCCTGGTTGATGTTTTTAAATTCGAATATCATTTATTATTTATAATTGAGATTAGGTTTCAACAAAAAACAAAAAATCCAATTAACTATAAAGGAAAAATTTAGAACATTGAAATTCAAACATTTTGTCCGGATGATGATGAATGAAATTGTCAAAGCCATTATTTCACAGGCAGGTTTTTAAAAAAAAACTCATTCATAGGCTTTATACAGATTACGCCATTTATAAATTATTCTCTGAATAATTTTCACAGCATCGTTTAAAAATCAGCGGCTGCAAAATATTCTGTGTTTAAAAATCATTTCTTTATTATAATATTACATAAACCAAATTATCCTAAATGGAAAATCAGGCCCCGGAGAAAAAAGATGGTCTTTTAAAATATTTTCTTGCCGGACTTGTTGTCGCTGTAATTATCTTTTCTCTTATAATTTTAATTAAGAAGGATGACAATATCCCTGAGTTAAAAAAATCTCATATCTGGCCGGCTGAAACCGATTCTCTTTTTGTTAAGAACTGTTATAACAAATACAAGCCGCAGATCAAAGATGACATGGCAAAGAAAGAGGTCACTATAATGTTTTGCCGGTGCATGCTGGAAAAAGTAAAGATGAAGTATGAGGATAAGGATATAGATAATATAAGGAATGATGAAATCATTGTATGGGACGGCGAATGCAGAGCCGGGCTTTCAAATCCTGGCTTCCTGAAATAGAACGACATGCTTTTAATTAACAATAATGATATAAGGGATGCAACGGTCAATTTAGCGCTTGAGGAATATTGCGTACGAAGCCTTGATATGAAAGAAGATTATCTTTTATTATACATAAATGATCCTGCTGTTATTATTGGAAAACATCAGAATACACTCGAGGAAATAAATTCAGATTATGTTAAACAAAAAAATATCCGTGTGGTAAGGAGAATATCAGGCGGGGGTGCTGTCTACCATGATCAGGGGAACCTTAACTTCAGCTTCATGACGAAGCATTCACAGCACAGCATACATAACTTCAAATTGTTTACCGAGCCTGTAATTCGTTTTTTACAAGAGCTGGGAGTGAACGCGGAGATCAATGGCCGAAATGATATTACGGTAAACGAAAGAAAGATCTCTGGTAACGCACAGTTCACGGATACAAAATCCATGTTCAGCCACGGTACATTATTGTTCGACTCAAATATCAATGATGTGGTAAAAGCACTCAATGTAAAAATGGAGAAGATAGAGAGCAAAGGAATTAAATCTGTGAGGAGCCGTGTGGCAAATATTAAAGAATTTTTACCGGGAGATCTCTCTATGGCTGATTTCCGCTCGAACCTTGTCCGGTATATTTTCAAAGACACTTCTTTAAATTATTATTATGATTTATCACAAGATGAGTGGAAGAAAGTACATAATTTATCTGAAGAAAAGTACAGGTCATGGGAATGGAATTACGGCAGGTCTCCTGAATTTAATATACAGAAAAAAAATCGTTTCAGCTTCGGTCAGATCGATGCAAGGGTTTATGTCAGGGAGGGGATAATAAAAAGCATAAGGTTATATGGTGATTTTCTCGGGCACGGAGAAATTTCCGATATTGAAA
>JBDTWU010000152.1:0-2309 GCA_040006535.1 bacterium
CAGGGAATTGATTGAGCTGCGAAATCCCGGAATTAACGAAAAACTTTCAAAAGGTGATCTTGTCTACAAAGAAACTAAGATCGGTTCTCACAAAGGTTATCCTTATTACACAATAGGACAGAGAAAGGGATTAAACGTAGCTGTGGGAAAAAGAATTTATGTAACAAAAATTGATTCTGAAAATAACGTTGTGTTTGTTGATGATGAAGAAATGCTTTACAGTTCAGAGTTTGTTACGAATGAAATAAATCTGATGGCATTAAACCTTATAGACAGGCCTTTGAGTGTTAAGGTAAAAATCAGATACAATGATGTTGGTCATAATGCAATCATTGAACAAACTGATGAGCAGAGAATTAATGTAAAATTTGATTCTCCCCAAAAGGCAATAACCCCCGGACAATCAGCAGTATTTTATTCCGGCGATAATATTTTAGGAGGCGGGATTATAGATAAGATCATTAATTAAATGAAATTTTAAAAAAGACATTGAATTTCAATCCCGGTATTATAATCCGGGATTTGAAAATTTGTAATTTGTAATTTGTAATTCTTAAACCTAAATCCAAATTTCCCGGTCACCTAATGGATATCTTCAAAAAACTGCAAAAAAAATCCGCTACGAGATTAAAAACTATTATTCTTCCTGAATCATATGATGTAAGGGTGATCAGAGCAGTAAAAGAAATTATGAAAAAAAATATTGCGAAGATAATTTTAATTCAGACAAAAGGTGATTTAGGAAAGCTCATAAAGCCTCACAAAAACTTAACTCATATTGGTATTAATAGAAGCAAGGATTTTTTGCATGAATTTCATTCGTTGAGAAAGAAGACAAAACCGGACAATGATTTACAGCAATCCGGAAATCTTCTGAACGACCCTTTGACTTTTTCCTGCATGCTTTTAAAAAAGGATTTTGCAGATGGAATCATAGCCGGGAGTGTTTATTCAACTTCTGAAGTATTAAAAAATGGGATATCTCTCATCGGGCTATCTGAAAATAATAAAACAGTTTCATCATTTTTTTTATTTACTTTTCCCAAAGATCATAAATTTAAAAAAACAATAATTGCATACGCGGACTGCGGAGTGATCCCCACCCCGACTGCAGATCAGCTTTGTGATATAGCCCTTGAAACATCTGCCAATTTCAAAAAGCTAACCGGCTTAATTCCAAAAGTTGCATTTTTATCATTTTCAACTAAAGGCAGTGCAAAGGACGATTCCCTGGAAAAAATACTGAGAGCATATGAACTGACAAAAAAAAGAGATCCGAAATTAATTTGTGATGCTGAGCTGCAGTTCGATGCGGCTTTCGTTCCGGAAGTATCACAGATAAAGAATCCCGGTGGAAAAATTAAGGGTGATGCCAATGTATTTATATTTCCGGATTTAAATTCGGGAAACATTGCTTACAAGATCACGGAGCGTATAGGAGGTGCTGTAGCCACGGGACCCATTATTCAGGGACTGGCAAAACCGGTTATGGATCTTTCACGCGGCTGCAGTGCAAATGACATTGTAAATATGGCTAAGGTAATTATTAATTTATAAATTCATTGTATGAATGAAATATCAATTCACAGTTTCGAAAATTAAAAATAAAATATGAAAAAAACATTTAGTGAACTATGCGCCGAAGCAAAAAAACAAATTGCTGAATGTTCAGTTGACGATGTGAAGAAGATGAAGGAAAATAATGAAGAGTTTTCTTTGGTGGATATCAGGGAAGATAATGAATTTGAAGATGCTCATATAAAAGGTGCGAAACATATTGGACGTGGAATCCTTGAAAGGGACATTCATATTCATGTAGCCGGGCATGATAAAAAGATTGTGCTGTACTGCGGAGGCGGGTTTCGCTCTGCGTTGGCAGCAGAGTCATTGCAAAAGATGGGTTATACAAATGTAATTTCGATGGACGGCGGGTGGAAGGAATGGAACAGGACAGGTGGTGAGACTGAATAATGAGATTTGAAATCCCGCAAATGAATTGAAGAGACATTTAATAATCATAATCTAAAATTCTAAAAATTTCAGAATTTTTTATCAGTCCGGTTTAAAAAATCTCTTATCAATTGATCATTTGTTTCAGTAAGCTCTTTAGGAGTGCCGTGAAAGTAAATCTTTCCTTCATGCATCATCGCGACCTCATCGGCGACATCGTATACGCTGAATATGTCATGAGTCACCACGACTGAAGTAACTTTTAATTTTTCAGAAAGTTCTTTTATAAGATCGTCGATCTGATCGCTCATCACGGGATCAAGTCCTGTAGTCGGTTCATCATAAAGAATATATTCAGG
>JBDTWU010000153.1:0-2751 GCA_040006535.1 bacterium
CGATGTATCTTCATGTTCATCCAATGGAAGCAGATGATAAAAGCAAAACCAATAACAATAAGGATGAGGAAATGAAAGATATGAAAATGGATTCAGATAAGGTTACAAAGAGCGGACCGGCAGTAGTTTTTCATACGAATTTTCCGAAGCCCGGGATATACAAAGTCTTCGCACAATTCAACCCGGGAGGAAAATTGATCACCACAAATTTTGTAGTAAATGTTAAGTAAGATGAAAATTAAAATAAAAATATTTTTAATTGTTCTTTTATTACTTAGCGTATTGAATTCATATGCACAAGACACTCTAAGTTATAATAGAGTTTTAAACGAGGCATTAAATAAAAACCTTTTTCTAAAAAACGAACTATTGAAAATTGATCTTGCAAGGGGAGAATATTACATGACAAATAATTTTTTCCCGAAATTTCCTGAGATAGATGTTGAATATGAGACGGATAAATTTTACAGTAACAAAGGTAATAACCTTTTCAGTTTAACTCTTTCGCAGGAAGTAGAAATAGCAGGTCAATTTTCTCTGAGACAAGATGTCAGTAACTATAGAATAAAAAAATCTGAGTATGAATATAAAACGAGAAATTATGAACTAGCATTTACAGTAAAATCCATATTAAATAAAACAATTACTCTTCAATCTAAATTAAAGGTTGCCGCTGAAGTTTACAAAATAGATCAGGAGCTTTTGAACATTTCTGACCTTCGGTTAAAGGCAGGTGATATTTCGGAATTAGATTACAATCTGGTTTCTATCGAAACGAACAATTCGTTAATTAACTTAAATAAAACTCAAATCGAATTTAAAAATGAAGTGAGCACCCTGAATGTTTATTTGGGATATGCACAGGAAAAGTTATTTTATCTTAATGTAGATTCGAGTTATAAACCAATTAACTTATCTCTTGAGCAGCTGCAAAAAAAAGCTGTGGAAAACCGTTCAGAGATGAGGGTTATACAATTCGAAAAGTTAGCGATTCAAAGCGAGTTATCACTTTACAAAACCGAAAACATTCCGAACTTAAAATTATCTGTCGGTTATTCAAACGGGACAAAAATAATTCCGGGGGATGATATATTCGGAGTTCATAATATTACGAAAATTCAGGACATTGACAAGAATTTGAAATTCGGAGTGGGATTCAGTGTCCCGATCCCTTTCAATGGACTGTTTAACTATAACCAGGGTAACATTAAAATTGCCGAAGTAAGAACAAAGATCTTAAATGGTGAGATTGAATTGGTTAAGAAAAAAATAAACTCTGAAGTGTTAATTTCATTCAATAAATGGGAAAGTGCAAAAAAGAATTTAGAGGTTGTTAGAAGAAATAATTTAATAATAGAAAATACTTTAGAATTATTAAAAAGAGGATATGATAAAGGTGAGATAAGCCTGATAAACTATCTCACCGAAAAACAAAAGTTATTTGAAATGAAATTAAACTACGTTGAAATACTAGGTGAGTATAATCAGTCAATGATCGATCTGGAAAAAGCAACGCAAACTAAACTATATTAATATTAAAATGACAAAGAAAATTTTATTGATAATACTTGCCCTGATATGGAATGCATTTGTTGGTGCGCAGGGGAAAGTTAGCGTTGATCAAATGCCATTTGCTGAAGGTTCCACAAGTAATTTTGAAGTTGTGATAACATATAATAATATTGAACCAAATAAAGATGCAACGCTGACATTCTACATATCGGATTTCAAGACGAATGTTCCGATTGAGAATGCCAAATTAGAATTGGATATTGCCGGAGTTGATAATTCAAAAATCAACATTCTGCCTTCGACTGATCCTGGAATATATGAGGTTCTTATAAATTTCCCTGAGATTAAAAAGTATAATTTTTTAATAAACATTAACAGCGGTGAAACAAATGATCTGATTGCGATTAATGATGTTGATATCGGAGTAAAAGAAGTTTTAACGGATAAGGGTAAAGAAAGAAAATCATTCCTAACAGTGATTCAGGAAAATCTCTTATTCATAATAATATCATTAATAATTGTTGTTTTGATTGCATTCGTTTTTTATAAAATTGGTAAAAATAAACGTTCTGCTGTGGATTTGAGTACAGATTCAAAAAACATTTAAAGGAAATTGAATTATGAGGATAAGAATTTTAGCAATAGCATTAACATTTATTTATTTAGCATCGTCAATAATTCTCATTAACACAAAAAGCGAAGGTCATGAAGGGCACGATGATGCTCCGCCGTCCAATAACGGTGCCCCTCTTGGGGATCCGTTTTTTATTTCAAAGCAAACTCAATTTATATTAGGAATTGAAACTGTTTTAGCTGAAGAAAGACAGCTTAATTTTACAATTAATTCGACGGGTAAGATCGCACCAACAGCAAAAGGTAAAGCAGAAATTTTCAGTCCGCTGCCCGGGAAGATAACTCAGCGCTCAATTCCTTCTGTAGGAATGAATGTTAATAATGGAACAACTTTATTAAGGCTTGAGCAAACTCTTGATGTTCAAAGCAAGCTAAGTGTCGCTAATGAAAAATTTAAAGCTGAAGCGGATTTTGAACAGGCAACAAAAGATTATGAACGGCTAAAAGAACTGGAAGGTGTTACTGCACAAAAAGAATTATTGTCAGCAGAGATCAGACTCAATTCTTCAGAGAAGACTTTAAACTATTATGAGTCTCTCTTGCATGGGAAAGGAAATCTGAATAATTTTTTTCCGATCACATCACCTATCTCCGGAGTAATAGTTG
>JBDTWU010000154.1:0-9960 GCA_040006535.1 bacterium
GCCTTCAAATATCCTTTTCGCAACTTTTTCGGGTCCTGTCAAAACTTCTGATTGATTGTATCTGCCCAAAAATAATATTGTCAATTTGCAGGATTAATGATCTTATATAATTCAACTCTGACATCATCATATACATCATAACTTTTGAATAAAATATATTTATTAAAATTTTCATTCTGAGCCATGTCGATATAGCAAGGGCTCGCATCTTCGAATGTATAAATTCCGCTTTTATTTTTTTTCTTCCACATTATGATCCATTCCGGGTTTTTACTGTAAACATATTCCGGGAGAGATCTTTCAAACCATGAGCCATGTCTGAAGCCGTTCTTCCCTATATCCTTATTAGTCAGCCCAACAATATCAAGGAAAATAACATCATCAAGATAATACGGAATAATCCCGGAGGAACCGTTTGCAACCAGACTGACGGGCGGAATATTTTTTTTTTATATCGTCTGAATATTGCTTGAGATTATTCCACATTACTGTCTCTTTCTGAATAATAAACTTATCTTCTGCAACTATGCTGTATGCAATCATCAATAAAAAAGAGGAAAGTAAAACATATGTACCCGGTGCTTTGATATTTTTTAATATGATAAACTCATTTAAACAGAATACCAATGCTAATGAAAGAAATGGTACGGCAGGAATAATGAATCTGTACTGCACCATCCAATCCCCTCCGGAAAAAACTGTGAAAAAAAATTGAATGCAAATCACAGCAATTATAAATTTAAATGATTTCCGGAAGATCAAATTTTTTATAAAAAAAGGAATAAGGATTAACAGGGGAATGAACTGAATATTATGCCTGAAAAAATCTATAATGTAGAATACCCCGTTCCTGTAACTTTTCAGTTCATAATTTCCCACAATGTCATGTCCGATCTTCGCGTAATATGTATTCGGAAGTATATCTCCGAAATAAATAATTCTAAAGATTAAAAATAAGGAAAACATTATGCCGGATAGAACCGCTGTTTTAATTGCAAATTTTTTATCTTTACAAAAAATATAAAGGAAAACGAGATAAGATGCCGCCATTAAAAATCCTTCCGGTCTGGAAACCGCAATAAAAAAAATAAGAATTGAAACTGTCACTGAATTTTGTGTGCTTGTTTCTGATTTTATTATTTTATAAAAACCTGCCAGAAGTAAAAATACATAAAACATTATTTCAAAACCTGACACCGACCAGATTATAAAAGGCAGATTGAACATCATCAATATGCATACAAAAATTGAAAGTCTGCCAAGACCAAGTCCCAGACTGATCTTATATATTAAGTATAAATCCGGTAAAACAAATAAAAGGCCTGCAAGCTTTGCACTTAACTCAAGAGGCAATCCCAGAAATCTAAATACAGATAAGATCATAAACCAGCTGAAGGAGGAAAACCCCTCAACATATTCGCCGGGATTGTAAACAATCCCCATCCCATTAACAAAATTATTTACATATCTGAAATAAATATACAGGTCATCTACTATCCAGCCAAAAAACTGCAAAGCAATTAAAAGAAAGCCTGAGAATAAAATTATTAAATATAAAATTTCACTTCTTTTAATTTGTCTAACCATTATTTTTTTTTAATGATGTTAACAAGCCATCCCATTCCTAATTTGTTTCTTAATAAGCTTTTAACATAAAAAAACTTTACATAAGCAATCTTCAGATCGATCTTTTCCTTAGAAAGAAGTATAACGCTGTAAGTTCTCAATTCCACATCTTTAAATTCACGGATGATACGATTTTTGTAACCTGCAAAATCTTTATTGGACCATTCGCTTAAGTGCCGTTCATGCTCATTATTGTTAAGTGCATCCTGCTTCCAGTTATTCCCGGTGGGAATATTTATCAGTACATACCGGGATTTGCTCACACAGTCGGCAATAAATTTTATGGCATCATCTTTTTTAAAATGCTCTATTACGTCCCCGCAATTAATCAGTTCATAATTACAATCAGTTTTCTTTATAAAGTCGAGAGCATTTTCATTATAAATATTAGTATAAAAATATTTATGGTAATCCCTGAGATACCCCGGAAATATTTCCACACCATCAATTATTCTGTTCCAGTTTCCTGTATAATTTCTGTCTCCCCAGATCTCAAGAAACTCTCTGAAGAGAATACCCCATCTTCCAAAACCTACTCCGACGTCAAGAATGCTTTTTGGATCAAGCCTCTTAACAAGATCGATATTGTATGAAATATTTTGCCAGTTAGAGGTTCCCATTTGCTATGTCAGTGAAAATTTCTTTTTCAATTTTAATAAAAATATAAAATATAATTTTCTTTTAAATGTTTTAATTACCGATAATATGACAGGTATGGAAACAAAAAAATCTAAATCAGCTGATCTAGATTTTATAAGTTGGTAAAATTATATTTTAAAGTAAAGTATTTTATAATTTTTTTATGATCTTTGCGGGAACGCCTGCTACTATTGTGTTTGCCGGAACATCTTCAGTCACCACTGCGCCTGCCCCGATAACAGACTTTTCTCCTATCGTTACACCGCACATTATTGTTGCGGATGAGCCAATGGATGCACCTTGTTTTACAAATGTTTCAATCACTTTCCAGCTGCTTTCGTCCTGCATGCTTCCGTCATCATTAGTTGCCCGCGGTATCTTATCATTTATAAATGTTACATTGTGTCCGATAAAAACATTGTCTTCGATATTTACACCTTCACATATGAAAGTGTGTGATGATATCTTACAGTTCCTTCCGATTAAAACATTCTTCTGTATTTCAACGAATGCACCAACCTTTGAATTGTCTCCGATCGAACATCCGTATAAATTAACAAAGTCAAATATCTTTACATCCTTACCCAGCTTTACATTAACAATGTTTTTTTTATCCAAATTTGTTTTATTTTGCTCCCCTTCCCAGGATCATTACCGGAAATGTTTTGAAGATCAGCTGAAGATCAAACCACGGGGTCATGTTATTTATATAGTACAGATCGAGAACTACAGAATCTTTAAACGAGACGGAGCTTCTGCCGGATACTTGCCAGACGCCGGTGCAGCCCGGTAAAACCTTAAGCCGTCTCTTATGCCAGTCATCGAAGGTTTCGTATTCATAAGGAAGGCAAGGCCGTGGTCCGACAAGACTCATATCACCCATTAGCACATTGAAAAGCTGCGGCAGTTCATCGAGAGATGTCCTTCTCAAATATTTTCCGAACGGAGTTATATTTCTTTCATTAATAATTTTGGAAGAGCCATTTGGCTGCTCCACATTATTAATAAAATCCTTCATAATAATTTCTCTTTTTTTGTCACCTCCGGCATCTGAATACATAGATCTGAATTTATAAAGTCTGAAATGCCTTCCGTCTTTACCAATTCTTATCTGAGAAAAAAATATTTCCCCTTTCGAAGAAAATTTTACAAGCAATGAGATAACAATAAAAACCGGTGATAAGATAATCAGCGCGATGAATGCGGTAAAGTAATCAAAGATGCGTTTATAATAATAATTCAGATTTTTATTTACTTTAGGAGACAGATCCACAACGGGAATTCCTGAATAAGACTCGGTCACAATTTTTTCCGGGACAATATTGAATAATTCCGAAGTTAGCTTTACACTTTTTTCCAGCAGGTTGCACTGATCTATTATTCTCATCAGATTCTCATAGCTTGTATTATCAATGGCGATAATGATCTCATCTACCGACAATAGCTTTATTGTTTTTTCCAGATCATCAATGCTTCCTACACAAATCAAATTACTGAATACTGATTCACCCTTCACCAGCTTGTCATCAAGAAAACCTACGATCTTTATTCCGTAAAAATTTTCAAAGATCAGTTTTTCCGCAAGTAATTTTCCGGATTTCCCTGCGCCTATAATAATGACATTGCTGTTATTTAAGATCTTTGTAAAATTCATATAAAACGGTTTCAGCAGCAGCAGCCTGATTACCGAGATACCTGCCATGCCGGTAAAAAAGAAACATAATACAAAAACTCTGGAGGAAAGAATAAGGCTGAACTTGATTACGAAGGAAAAAAGAATCAGCAGCAATATTCCGTATAAAAATGATTTTATGATTGCAGTAATGTGCGGTGCGCGGGTGAGCAGAATATTCACCTTATATAAATTGTTATTCTGAAAGAGAAATATAAATAAAACTGAAAAAACACAAAAAGTAAGATAAGTAAGAAAAAGGCTTTCGGGTATTAGAACATTCCTGTTCAGTATATTTTCAGTAATATATTCCGCTGAAATAAAGGAAATAAATATCACGGCAAAATCAAAAAATGCAAACATATATTTGTAACGCGGATATTTCATTCGGTTTTACTTTACTCTTATTTAAACTTATTAAAAAAATATAGATAAATTACTTCTGAAAAAACTCTATTATTTTTTTTGAAACGTATTCGATCTGTTCATCGGATAAATCCGGAAACATCGGCAGGGATAAACCTTCATCAGATAGTTTTTCAGTTACAGGAAGATCGCCCTTTTTATATCTCAAATGTTCAAAACACTTTTGAAGATGAACCGGCAATGGATAATGAAGCCCGGTTGAAATTCCGTTTTCTTCAAGATATTGTTTCAGATTATCTCTCTGAAATGTTTGAATTACAAATAAATGATAAACATGGCTTGCATAATACATTTCTTCAGGTAACTTTATTTGTTCAACATCCTTTAGCAGATCATAATATTTTTTGGCTGCGAGCCTTCTTTTTTCAGTCCACTTTTTGAGATACTTAAGCTTAACCCCGAGCACGGCACCCTGAATTCCGTCCATCCTGTAATTATGACCCAGAGTCTCATGATAATATTTCTTTGAAGAGCCATGCGATCTGTATTTTCTTACAATCGAAGCAATCTCATCGTTATTGGTTGTGACAGCTCCGCCTTCACCAAATGCTCCGAGATTTTTACCCGGGTAAAAACTAAACGATGCAGCATCCGATAAACCGCCGCAGCTTTTATCCTTATACTTTGCAATGTGTGACTGCGCGGCATCTTCAATTAATAACAGTTTGTACTTATCAGAGATCTTTTGTATTTCATCCATATCAGCAGTCTGTCCGTAAAGATGGACTGCCACAACTGCCTTTGTGTTCTTGCTGATTTTTTCTTCGATCTTCTGAGGATCGATGTTATAGCTATCGGGTTCACAATCAGTAAAAACGGGAGTTGCTCCGCAAAGCGTCGCTCCCCAGGCTGTTGCAATAAAAGTATTTGCGGGCATGATCACTTCATCACCTTGTTTAATTCCCATTGTCCATAATGCCAGATGGTTAGCATCGGTTCCGGAGCTTACACAGATGCAATGTTTTACTTCATGCATTCTGGCGAATTCATTTTCAAAATGAGTTACTGAGTTGCCCAGTATAAATGAGCCGGAGTTGATTACCTCCTGAATAGCCGAATTAATTTCCTCTCTTATAGGGTCATGTAATTTTTGGAAATCGACAAATGGAATTTTCATTATTCAGATTTCAATTATATCCGGGATCAAATTAAGATTTTGGATTTAATTTGTTTTTATTCCGTAGAATTTTGGAATTGAGAATGTTTTATTTTTCTTTAAAATAACATTATACAGGATAGCCGGGATTAGAAAAAAAAATGCAGACAGTCCATTTACTAATACAGGCTTAAACAATCTGGCCGGTTCCTGAATAAATCTGTAAATCCAGGTAAGACCTGTTTTTTTTATTATCACGGGTTCACGGGAAGTTTTACCGGCAAGGATATCAATTGCTCCTCCGCATGGAATTAAAATATTCACATTAAGTTTTTTCTTCCAATTATAGACAAACTTTTCTTTTTTGGGAGAAGAAATTCCGATGAGTAAAATATCAGGTTTCACCTCATTAATTTTTTTTACTACAGACTCCTCATCTCCGGTTTTAAAGTAGCCATTTATACCGTCAAAAATAACCGCATTTGGAAATCGGGATCTGATCTTTACAGTTGCAGCAATGTTTATTTCTTCTTCCGCTCCAAGAAGCATCACACTAAATTTATTTTCATGGGCTAATTTTAAAACTGCGTCCACAAGGTCGGGAAGAGATATATCAGACTCAACATCAGCACCTGCAATTTTATAAATCCAGTACATCCCTTTACCATCTGCAAGGAATATATCGAAAGTGTCGGAATATTTAAAAATCTCAGGACAGGATCTGAACCTTGGAAGAAGCACCAGACTGTATCCGAAAAAAACCTTTTGCACATTATTACGAATGTAATTTATGATAGAATTCTCCAGCGATGCCTGAGTAAAAGTTGAAATTTTCAATCCTAACACTCTCTCTGTTTTTATATCCTCCATCTTAATGCCCGAGCAGAATTTTTACAACTCTATCAGATACATCAGGCACAAGATATTCTGAGGGAGCTTTCCAGTCTGTTGATTTATTTATAACTAAACTTACGGTGGCGAGAATATTTTCTTCGGATACACCTGTAAGAATAGCGCTGCCGCATTCAATCGTTTCAGGTCTTTCTGTAACATCTCTTAGAGTGATATTCGGAACATGAAAAAGACAGCATTCTTCCTGTACGGTTCCGCTGTCGGAGAGGACACACAGTGCATTTTTTTCCAGAGCTATAAAATCAAAAAAACCCGGAGGTACTAAATATTTTACATGTTTATGTTCAAATGATATTTCCAGTTTCTCCATCGCTGATTTTGTTCTCGGATGCAGGCTGCAAATTACAGGCAGGTCGTATTTCTGTGATAAAGCATCCAATGAATTGATCAGACTCTCCAATCTTGATTTCACATCCACATTCTCAGTGCGGTGAATTGTAACAAGGAAATATTTTTTAGTCTCAAGATTAAGCTTTGAAAATATATTGCTTGCATCAATTGCATTCTTATTGAATTCAAGAACTTCGTATATCGGATTTCCCGTGACAAAGATCTTTTCCTTTGCGATTCCTTCCCTTAAAAGATTTTCTTTGCTTCTGTTAGTATATGGCATCAGGATGTCACTGGAATGGTCAATGATCCTTCTGTTCACTTCTTCAGGTACAGCGTCATCATAACATCTGTTTCCTGCTTCCATATGGTAAACGGGAATTTTCAGGCGCTTTGCTGCTATAGAGCTCAGGCCGCTGTTTGTATCACCGAGTATAAGTATCCTGTCAGGTTTCTCTTTAATCATAATCTTCTCTGTCTCAATTATTATATTGCCGATCTGTTCACCTGAAGTATCTGCCCTTATTCCCAATGCATGATCAGGTTTTCTGACCTTCAGCTCTTTAAAAAAAATATCGTTCAGACATTCTTCGTAATTTTGTCCGGTATTAACAAGTACATGATAACTGATTAAGTCAAGCTTACTGATCACCAGGCTCAACCGGATAATTTCGGGACGTGTACCAAGAATTGTCATAATTTTCATCTTAACAATTCATCCTCCATTACAGCATTTGTCTCAGAAAATAATTTTTGAATTGATAAAAGTTTTTTTAATGCAGACGGATCCATAACATTGTTTTCAGAGCTGTATTTATTTTTCATTGCAGCCCTTTCCTTTGGATTTGAAAATAACTCAGGCAGCATCGGCTTTATGGCAAAATAATTTCCGCGCTGAACTGTTCTGTAACTCTCTTCCTCCGATACCAGTGTCTCATGAATTTTTTCTCCGGGACGTATTCCTATTATCCTTATAGCAATTTTTTTATTTCCAATTAATGCCTTTGCAATATCCAATACCTTTGCAGCAGGAACCCGCGGAACATATGTTTCTCCTCTCTTTGCACTTTTCACAGCAGCAAATATAACTTTAACTGCATCATCAAGACTCAGCAGAAATCTTGTCATATCTTCCGTTGTAATTGTAACGGGACCTCCGGATCTTATCTGGCTGATGAAAAGCGGTATTACAGAACCTCTTGATGCCAGAACATTTCCGTATCTGACACAAATAAATCTTGTTTTCGGACAGCTCAGGTTTGCTGTAATAAATATCCTCTCCTGTAAAGCTTTTGTCATTCCCATGACATTAACGGGGTTGCTTGCTTTGTCTGTGGAAATTCCAACTACTGTTTCGACCGGAAGTTTATTTTCGCGTATCACCCTGACTATGTTTTCCGGACCTGTTACATTTGTCTGAACTGCTTCGAACGGAAAATATTCACACGAAGGCACCTGCTTCAATGCGGCTGCATTGAAAACTATATCTGCATCCTTGACAGCAGATGCAATGCTGTGATAATCTCTGACGTCACCAATCCTGAATTCAACTTTCTGTTCAAAATTGTTATAAATAATTTCGTCGGTTGCAACAGTCTGATTTTTATACTGCAGTCTCATCTCATGCTGCTTCGATTCATCCCTTGAAAAAATAATTATCTTTTTCGGCTTACCCATTTCATTGGTCAGAATTCTTTTTGTAAGCATCTTTCCCAGCGAGCCCGTTCCACCGGTGATCAGTATTGTCTTTTTTTCAAGGTTCATTTTTTATCATAATTAGTTTTTAATTTATCTTCATACATTTCAGTTATCATTTCTTCCCATCCCTTTGGTTTAAAGTTTGTGCCATTAACATATTTTCCGGAGTCAAGGCTTCTGTCACAGTAAAAATCTTTAAATGGTTTTATAACAATATTGCTTCTATAAATTTTATTAATAAGTTTTAAAAGTTCATGTTTAGTAATTTTTTCAGATGATATGTTATACAGCCCCTTTAATTCAAAATGTGATTTTATTATTCTTATAAGTTCATTACATAATGTAATTGTAGGAAAGCCTGTGAAAATTGCATTCGTATAGCCATGAACACTTTTGCCTTCGTGTGATAGAAACCAGTCAGCCAAAGATAAATTATTAAACAGTTCATGTCCGATGAAAGAAGTTCTTAAGGTCAGAGTATTGCCGTAATCTATTTCACCAAGATATTTCGACTTACCGTACAGGTCTTCAGCATCCGATAGATCATGTTCTGTATAATTACCGGTTCGCCCCGAGAAAACGCAGTCGGTGCTGATATGAATCAGCTTACTGTTTGTATCTTCACAGATCTCGGAAAGTAAATGCGGAAACAATGAATTTATGTAAATTGATAATTTATGATGCAGAGATTCCTTATGCTGTTTTATAACGCCTATACAATTTAATACAACATCAGGCTGAAGTCCTGTAATAATTTTTCTTATTAATTCAATTTCAAATGCATTAACATTGCTGAATATTCTGTTTTCATCGAATATTTTTTTATTCTTTAACTTATCATCGAAGCTTCTGAATGTCACATAAGTTTCAAACTCTTTTGATAATATCTGGTAGGCTTTATGGCCGAGCAGCCCCGCACCTCCAAGGATCAGAACCTTTGTCATACCAGGGCCGCCTCGAATTCTTCCCTGAACCAGCGAAAATATTCATGAAGACCTTTGCGTATATCCGAATCGGGCAGAAATCCAAGATCTTTTTTTATTTTTGAAATGTCTGCGCGGCAGTGAAGCACTTCACCTTTTCTTGCATCTTCATAATGAACTTTTGATTTAATACCGCTTTCCTGCTGTACAATATCCGCTAGCTCATTTATTGTAATGCTTTCACCGCTTCCTATATTATAATAATTGCTTTTAACAGCTTTTGATGACGCAAGATAATTTGCCATAGCAACGTCCTTAACATTAACAAAATCTCTTGTCTGCTCACCGTCACCGTAAATGGTCAGCTGCTGATTTGTAAACAGACGGTTTGCAAAGACCGGAATTACATTACCGTAAGCATCATATCTCTGATTAATTCCAAAGACATTAAAATATCTCAGTGCAACAACGGTCATGTCATAAAGCTTTCCAAAACATAACAGATGCTTTTCAGCAGCAAGCTTGCTTACACCGTAAGGCGAGTCCGGATTCAGAGGATGCTCTTCGCCGACAGGCATTGAGATCAGCTCTCCGAATATTGCAGCCGATGATGAATATATTATTTTTTCTACGTTATT
>JBDTWU010000155.1:0-5352 GCA_040006535.1 bacterium
GAGAACCGGACAAAAACCGGAGTTTTCTCACCCGGATTTTGCAGAAAACCGGCCTTTGAATATTTACTCATTGATTCATACAATTCAAAATGCCCGTGTGCCGCGGAGCCGCGGGCATGAACTATTCTTTCGGGAATTCTTTCATGATCAAAATGAGTAATTTTTTCCCGCAATATAAAATCTTCAAGCAGTGTTGCTCCTCTTTCTCCGGCTTTTAATGAATTCTGATTATCATTAATTCTAAGGCCCTGGTTTGTCGTTAAAAACTGGTCCTTGCTGATTTCTTTGTCCTGTTCTAAATCTTTGATCTTTGATTTAGCTTCAGTAGTTTTCTTTTTCATTTTCTTTTTAGTTTAATGAATAGTATATGAAGTGGTTATATAATTTTAATTGACCTCTGAAAAATATTATTGAGATTTACCGGAATTGATTTATATTTATTTAAAAATACATTACTCTAAATTTTCATAATATTTAAATTTGGCTAAGATATTTAAAATAATGGATATAAAATATTTAAAAGGCGTAGGTGAAAAAAGAGCGGAAGCTTTTGCAAAGATCGGAATTAATGAGCTTAATGACTTTCTGAATTTCATACCCCGCACTTATTTGAAAAGAATCAGCATAAGAGAAATAAACAATCATATTGACGGGAATGTAATAGTCACCGGTAAAATTATTGATGTGATTCATCCGCGTAAGAGTAATCACCCGCATCAGATTATTCTCAATGATATCACCGGCTCACTGGACATTCCGGTATTCGGAGCCAGTGAATTCCGTGCTAAACAATTCAGGCTGAATGAAGAATATTTATTCTGGATTAAGGTTGATAAAGAAAATTTCAGCTCTCTGCCTAAGATAAGTTACAGAGACCATCTTAAGATGACAGGATATGAAGCGATGGATAACGATTTTCTCAAATTAAATCTTATCCCTCTTTACGAGCTGTCCGGGATTTTAAAGAAAACATGGATCAGGCCATTAGTACTTTCAAAAATAGTATTCAACGCTTTCATAACTCTGCTAAAATCAAATCCGGAATATATTGAGGAAACTCTAAACGGAAATATTCTGTCAGATCACAATCTGATAAGCAGAAAAGAAGCCATACTAAAAATTAATTTTCCCGGGGAAATATCCGAGATTGAAAATGCACGGAAACGACTTTCATTTGAAGAGCTGTTTTACCTTGAGCTCATTCTGGCTTTAAAAAAAAATTCTATTCATAATGAAAGAAAAGGAATTAAATTTGATAAAGAAATAAAAGATCTTACTGAAGAATTCAAAAGCATTCTTCCATACGAGTTAACCGCTGCTCAGAAAAGAGTTATCAATGAAATATGTATTGATATGAGATCGGATAAATGTATGAACCGTCTGCTGCAGGGAGATGTAGGCAGCGGTAAAACTATCGTTGCGGTATTCTCAATTCTTATTGCCGTCATTAACGGTTATCAGGCCGCCTTCATGTGTCCGACCGAACTGCTTGCAGAGCAGCATTACAAAACTATCTCTGAATTTCTGAAGCCTTTGAATATTAATGTAACGCTACTTGTCGGGGCTCAGAAAAAAAAAATTCGTGAAGAAATTCTAAATAATATTAAAACCGGAGATACAAAAATTATAATCGGCACACATGCCCTGATCCAGGAAAAAGTTGAATTCAGAAATCTTGGATTTGTAGTCATTGATGAGCAGCATAAATTCGGTGTGATGCAAAGGGCAAAGCTTAAGGAAAAAGGATTTAATCCTGACGTGCTTGTAATGACTGCAACTCCCATCCCGAGAACTCTTTCGATGACCTATTACGGTGACCTGGATATTTCAATAATTGACGAGCTTCCAAAAAACAGGATCCCTATCAGGACAGCATTAAGAACGGAATATGATAAGCCGAAAATTTATTCTTTCCTCCGGGAAGAAATTAAAAAAGGCAGGCAGGTGTACATTGTTTTTCCATTGATAGATGATTCTGAAAAAGTTGATCTTAAGTCGGCAGAAGAAAATTATAAAATTCTGAAGGAATCAGTATTCCCGGATCTTAATGTTGGAATGGTACACGGAAGAATGTTATGGAATGAGAAGGATGAGATCACAGAACAATTCCGGAAGGGAACAATTCAAATCCTTGTTTCAACGACTGTAATTGAAGTTGGAATAGATATTCCAAATGCTACAATAATGATAATTGAAGAAGCGCAGCGATATGGCCTGTCCCAGCTCCATCAGTTGCGGGGCAGGGTGGGACGCGGTGCCGCACAGTCTTATTGTATTCTTGTTGCAAAAAATCTTGATGAGCATTCAAAGAAGAGATTAAATATTCTTTGCGAAACAAACGACGGATTTTTAATCGCTGACACAGATATGGAAATGCGCGGTCCGGGAGAATTTTTTGGGATCAGACAATCGGGGAGCTTAAATTTTTCATGCACGGATCTGAACCGTGATAAAGATATTCTGGAAATTGCAAGAAAAATTGCCTTCAGGATCGTTGAAGAAGATCCGCATCTCAGAGCAACGGAAAATTCAGTGATCAAAAAAGCATTTACAAAGAACTATAAAGACTCACTTGCTCTGATGGAAGTAGCATAACAGTGTTTCTAAAAAAGGTCAGTGTCAATAATACTCCACTTTATAAATTGAAAGACAGGGAGCTATCAATTTGTTTTTATGTTTTCTATTAAAAACAAAAAATTTATTTTTGAACTTGAAATTTATATTAAGATTTGAAAAGTAAGTCCTCGAAAATAGAGATATTGCTGCCACTTCTGACCGTTGTTACTGATGTACTGTCGATCTTACTTTCATTCGGACTATCCTATCTGATAAGATTTTATTCCGCACCGTTTGTAAAAGTTTTTCCTATAACAAAGGGAATTCCCGATCTTTACGGCTACCTTTACTTTGCTGCATTAGTAATTCCGATCTGGCTTCTGATCTTTCAGTCAAGAAAAATGTACCGGTTAAAAAGAAGTGTTTTTATCTTTGATGAATTTTTCATAATAATAAAATGCGTTTCAATAGGTATTTTATTTGCAATGGGTCTTATCTTTATTTTAAAGGGAGATTATCCTTATTCACGGCTTGTGTTTGCTTTGATATGGATAAATTCGATAATGCTGATCACTATCGGCAGATATATAACTTTAAAGATTGAGAAAACATTATATGACCGCAATTACGGAGTCAACACCGTTGCAGTACTCGGCAATAATGAAATGGCCAAAAGAATATATGATAAGTTCAGAACCGACAAGTTCGCGGGATTCAACGTGATCGGATATTTTTCTTACATAAACAGTGGGGACAATTTTTTAAAAGAAGAAACTTATCTGGGAAATTACGAGACTATCCCCGAAAAAATAAAAGATCTTGGAATTGAAAAAATTTTAATCTCCCTTTCCTCTGAAGAGCATGAAATTCTTTATGAGCTATTTAGATTATGTGAAGGGATAAATATTGAATTTATGTACGCGCCTGACTTCATTGATCTGATGACCAGCCGTCTGAGGGTTGAAGAAGTTGACGGGATTCCTTTTATGAAACTAAAGTCGCTCCCGATGAGCGTGTGGAACAGATTCCTTAAAAGGACTTTTGATATTATAGTTTCGGCATTTCTTCTCGTGTTACTTTTCCCTGTTATGTTTTTAGTGGGAGCATTAATAAAGCTGACCTCGAAAGGCCCGTTATTTTATAAGCAGGAAAGAGTAGGGCTTGACGAACAAAAATTTCTTATGCTTAAATTCCGTTCCATGAGAGTTGACGCCGAATTAAGCGGACCTCAGATGGCTTCAAGAAATGACCGTCGTTATACACCTATCGGAAGGCTCTTAAGAAAATTCAGTCTTGACGAATTACCGCAGTTTATTAATGTTTTAATAGGGCAAATGAGCATCGTTGGTCCCAGGCCGGAAAGAGAATTTTTCATTAACACTATGAAAGAATCTATCAGCCGGTATCTCGAACGGCACAGAGTAAAATGCGGGATCACCGGCTGGGCTCAGGTCAACGGTGCACGGGGTACGGATTCATCTATTCAGACAAGAATTGACTATGATATTTATTACATTGAAAATTGGTCTATTGCTTTAGATATTAAAATTATTTTTAAAACAATAAAAGAAGTATTCTTTTCCAAAGATGCTTTTTGACGGGTAAGATTTTAAATGATAATTGCTTTAATTTATTTTATCCATGTTATCTTTGCGGTGTATGCATTCTGCAGGTCGTATCAGAGCGACGGCTGGCTTCAGGCTTTTCTGAATCTTGGATTTATAATTACTTTATTTGCTGTCTCGCTTACCGTCTGTGAATTGTTTGTGAGCATTTTCGTATCTGATGCGGGTTATAAAATCCAGATGCCGGGTAATTCTTTCATACTTTTTTTATTAAAGATATCAGGCTTTTATGCGCAGCAGGGATCGACAATTACTCTTACTCCTAAAGACAGCATTACTTTAATTTTTGTATCCATGCTGGAATTTTTCTTTTACAGATTTTATTTCAGTAAAACTAAACTGACAAAAGCCGCTTAAATTTTTTGAACGGATAATCATAAATGAATTGATGAAAGTGACAATTACAATTTTTATTATTAAATTTTAATTATGAAGAAGCTGCTCCTGGTCCTTATCCTTGTATTATCTTTTTTTATCACCGTTTCTTTTTATTTTCAAAATCCAAATGAACCTGTAAAAATAACAGCAGCGCGTGATATTGTACTGCAGTTCATAACTTATAATGGTTATGGAAATAATCTTTATATTGATAATATTCTGACCGGTTCTCAAAAAGGTAACGACATCGCCGTTACTTCTTTTTTAAATATTCCACCTGATACTACATACTCTACATATCAAAGCGGAACCGATACTGTCTCACCTATTATAACTGTTTCCAATATCGGAAGAAACACTGTCCCCGATTCAATTAAGATTTTCCTTATTATTGAGCCGGGAAATTATTTTGACAGTGCGTATCTTCCTTCGCTTGTGACAGGGCAGTCTATCCGGACAACTTTTAAAACTTTCACATACTCGATAGGTACCGGATATTATTTTAAAGCGTACGATTCATTCGCAATTGATACCAACAGAACAAATGATACTTTAAATCAATACGCAATTTCCCTTCCGGGATATAAACGAAACGTATTGTATGAAGAATTTACTTCAGATTCAAGCCCGGCAAGTGCAAACAACAATTCCTTTCTTGATAATTTTATAAACAATAATATTGATTCGATAACTGCAATTAAATATCATACAGGATTACTGGGAAACGATACCTTCTATATTGCAAATCCTGTGCAGTCGGATGCAAGGAGAAGATATTATTTTATTTCTGCAG
>JBDTWU010000156.1:0-6988 GCA_040006535.1 bacterium
ATTATACCGGGTGGTTTTTTGTTTGAATATGTAAAATGCTTCTACATTAATTTTCACGAATGTCCTCGAAAATATGAACCAAAGTTCAACCTGAAATTGAATACTAAATTAGTTAAATTTACAGACCATAACTTATAAAAAATAATTACATAATGAAAAAATTATTATCCATATTAGTAATTACATTACTAATTACCCCGGTATTTGCTCAAACCGTCTGGAAATCCGATCCAATGCATTCCAAATTAACATTTACAACCACGCATCTTGGGATTTCTGATGTAGCGGGATTATTTAATAACTTTGAGGCAACTGTTACTTCTAACAAAGCAGATTTCAGTGATGCTGTTTTTGAACTTTCTGTAGATGTTGCATCAATAGATACTGAAGTGAAGATGAGAGATAATCATTTGAAAAGTGCAGATTTCTTTGACGTGGAAAAATTTCCCAAAATGACCTTTAAAAGTTACGCAATAGAAAGCACAGGCATTGACAGATACAAGCTTACCGGTAACCTTACCCTTCATGGAATTACCATGCCCGTAACAATGGATCTATGGTTCCGCGGAACAATTGAAAATCCGCAGTCCAAAATTCCAACTTCCGGTTTTCAGCTGACCGGGGTTTTAAAGAGGTCAGATTTTAATATAGGTGAAAAATTTCCAGCTCCCATGCTTAGTGATGAAGTGATCATTAAAGCCGATGGAGAGTTTGTAAAACAATAACATTCGTAAAAATTTTTGTGGTAGAACCCGGGGAAGTAAAAAAATAATTTAATAGATTTTTTTTCCGATAGTTATTAATTTAAACACATCCACAAACACAATCCTCAGATTTTTAATCTGAAATTAATCATTGCTAAAATGAAAAAACTGAGCCATTCAGCATCTCAGCTGGAAAATTAGAAGGCAGGGATACTTTTAGATACTTAAGTTTAGATTTGACAACCTACCCTCTCTGTAAAGTTCAGATTCACCCTGACAAAAACTTTTCCACATCTTGTTTTGAATGCCTTTCGTTAATTTCAAAAACAGTATTACGGTCGCGGTTAATTGCGAGCCAGTTGGAGATCACCTTGATCTCATCAAGTTCCCACGGAGTGAATTTGTGTTTCACAAATTTACTGAGAGAAAAAAATAAATATTCAGTAGTTTCTGTAAGCTCTTCGGAAATATTTCTCTGATCGAATTCATTTTTTTTTTCCACCAGATAGGTTTTTACAAGCTTACCGTTATGAATAAAGAATATTTCTCTACCTGCCTGACTGTCACACTTGATAATTATTTTTTTATCGTTTATAGCTGATGTAATTACTTTCTGATAGCTCATTACTTTTTGAATATCATAAAGCCGGTCTCGCACAAATGCAGCTCTTTCATAATCCATTTTTTGCGAAAAATCATTCATCATTATTTCATACAAATTCTGAGCTGAATTCTTTTCCAGGGAAGTAAGAAAGTTATGGACTTTGATAACTTCTAACTGATATTCCTGTTTAGATTGTGATAAATTACACGGGGCATTACATTTACCGATCTCGTGATACATACATGTGGAGTGAGTGCCAGAAGGCTTTAGGTTCCGGTCATCGCATTTTCTCAGTTTAAATTCCTCCATTATATCTTTTAAAAGTTTATTAACTGTAAGTCCGCTTTGGAATGGTCCGTAATAATTCGCACCGTCATTTTCAATTTCATACACTTTCTCAATTTTAGGGTAATTATTCTGAACATCGATCTTAAGGAAAGGATGAAACCGGAACCGCTTAATTGCGAAATTAAATCTCGGTTTATTTTCTTTAATAAGCTTTGATTCAAGTATCAGTGCAGACAGTTCTGAGTTAGTAACTTTATATTCTATCGATTGGATCCTGCTCAGGAGCTTTCTCAGCTTTACCGGCAATTCAGAATTATACCGGAAGTAAGATGATAAACGTTCACGAAGATTTTTTGCCTTACCGATATAAAGTATTTCCCCATCTCTTCCTTTCATGAAATATACTCCGGGAAGCTTCGGGAAGTCTTTCAATGAAATATCCATTCGCTTCAGTGCCGGCGACCTGTTCGTGTTATTGTAAATTTTACAGTTCTGAAATCTCAATATCTCATCAATATTTTCATACTCATATTCCTCAGATAAAATGTTAAGAAAATTCATCAGCACCCGGGTCGTGGCAACGGCATCATCATATGCACGATGCTGTCTTTTAAAATTTATTTCAAAATAAGCTGCAACATTCATGAGAGACTTGCTGCGGAGTTTTTTCAGAAGCCGGCGTGCCAGCTTGCATGTGCAAAGAGATTTGCATTCAAATGATCTGTTAATTCTAAAAAATGAATGAAGCAGAAATTTATAATCAAAACTGACATTATGTCCCGTAAAAATAATTTGAGGATTTTTATTCTGGTCTAAGAATGAAATTATTTCTTCAGATACATTTTCAAAAGTTGGTTTATTTATTACATCTTCGTTCCTGATTCCTGTAAGAAGTGTTATATCCCGGGGAATATGCTGCTGGGGATTAATAAGAGTACAGAACTTATCAATGATCTCAAAGTTCTGAACTTTAATAATTGCGATCTCAGTTATACGATTATTAACCGGCGACAAACCTGTAGTTTCAATATCACAAACCATAAAGGTTGCATCAAAAATATTAAGACTGTTTTTATTTTCCATTATCGTAAATTTAATATAAAATTCTGAATTCACTGATTCTATTTATTTATTTGAATCCATGCTTAATTCTAATTACGGCAAAAATGAAATGCTGTAAGATGGATTTAGCGGGATTCTTTGCAATCGAACCGGTCTGATGTTGTAATTTTTAACTCTTCACGAACTCTCCTCAAACAGGTTTTTGAAAGAATTTATGAGTAATTGTCTTTGCCGGATTAACCGGAGATTGGCTTTTTATTCCGAGCCAATTTGAGTATTTTATGGGGTTATTTTTCAAAAAATTAATTATTAAGAATGTCTGAGCACAAAAAATATTTAAAAATATTTTCACTACTATCTTTATTATTACTTGTTACAATTATTGCCTGTTCATCGAAGAAGAAGCAGGTCGTTGCTGAGATCGGTGATGAAAAGATATACCTGGATGATTATGAAAAGCAATATATGAAAACCGTGAACAATCTTGATTCGGCGAAGAATGCAGCAATGGATAAGAAAAGAGAATTTTTGGATTTGCTGGTTAAGTTCAGGTTGAAAGTTAAAGATGCAAGGGAAAGAGGATTGTTAAAGTCTGAAGATATTCAGAATGATTTAAAGCAGTATAAAGAAAATTTCCTGACATCATTTCTAATTGACAAAGAAATTGTAGGTCCGCAGATAAAGGATCTTTATGAGAAGAAAGAATACGAAGTTAGAGCTTCTCATATTCTAATCAATCTTCCGCAGCAAAACTATACTCCTGAAGATTCTATCAAAGCATATCAAAAAGCAAATGATGCAATAAAAAAACTAAAAGACGGTGTTCCGTTTTCGGAAGTTGCAATGGAATTTTCGGACGATATGACGGCAAAGCAAAACGGCGGGGATCTGTATTATTTTACTGCAGGTATGACAGTGCCGGAATTTGAGGATGCTATTTACAACCTTAAGGTTGGTGACTTCTCTAAAGAGCCGATAAGGACAATGTTCGGACTTCATATAGTTAAGCTTGTTGATAAAAGAAAGAGAAGTGACGGTATCAGGGCTTCTCATATTCTTATTCAGGATCAGAAAGACAGCCTGGGAAAAGTAATTGATTCATTAGGTACGTTTAATAAAGCAAAAGAAGTGCTGACAAGAATAAAGAACGGTGAAGATTTTGGAAAAGTAGCAACTGAAGTTTCGCAGGATCCGGGTTCTGCACCAAAGGGTGGTGATCTTGGATTTTTCGACAGAAGAAGAATGGTACAGCCGTTTGACAGCGTTGCATTTAACTTAAAGGTTGGTGAGATATCTGATCTGGTTCGCACACCATTTGGTTGGCATATAATTAAAGTAACGGATATTAAACCATATCTGCCTTTTGAAAAGCAAAGAGAGACACTTATCGGGGAATTTAAAAAAGGTCCGCAATTTAAAACCGCGTATATTAATTTTTTAGATAAAGCAAAAAAAGATTTTAAATTCGAAATCAATCAGGACGGCCTGACATTTCTTTCTTCAAAGCTGGATTCTTCAAAACCGGTTTCCGCTTTTAACCTTGACAGTATTTTTACAACTGGTGAAAGGGAAAGAGTTCTTGCAACCTATAAAGACGGAGAAATCAAATTATCGGATTTCATGACTTATATTTCAAAGAACAGGGATAATTTATCAAGCCTTGCTAATATTACAACACTAAAAAACATTATAAACGGAGCTGCTGATTCCCCTATTCTTTATAAAGTAGCAATCAAAGATAACATTGAAAAAGATCCTGATTACCTTGCACAACTTACAGAATATGAAAATGGCTTGCTGAGCTTCAAAGTAGATCAGGAAGAATTATGGAGAAAAATAAAAATAATGCCTGAGGAGCTTCAGCAGTATTATGAAACAAATAAGTCAAAATATTCCTTTACAGATAGTGGAAAGGTAAAGGACAAGCCTTTTGAGGAGGTAAAGTCCGAAATTTCAAACGCCATGCAGCAGCAAAGATTTAAAGACCTGGAAAAGGAATATGTAGATAACCTCAAAAAGAAATATCCCGTAAAGGTAAATGAAGCAATTTTAATAGAAGCATTTAAAGAAAATTAAATTTGAGATATATAAAAAATTTATTTGCAATAATAGTTTTATTAATAAGCTCTGCCGTGTTCAGCCAGGTGGAAGGTGACAGAATCATTGCAGTAATAGGAAATGAAATTATCACTGAATCAGATTTTCAATATCAGGTCCAGCTATATGCCAGACAGAACCAGCTTCGTGAATTAAATCCCTATCTTGCGCAGCAGATTTTCCAGTCTATGCTTACGAACAAAATTATTCTGGCAAAAGCAGTACAGGACAGCATTCTTGTTACTGACGAGGAGGTTTCAAAAGAGCTTGACTCGAGAGTAAAAAATCTTGTAACCCAGGCCGGCTCAGAAGAAAGACTTCAGGAGCTTTATGGTATGACGTTGCCGAAGATAAAGCTGTTATTAAAAGAGGACCTTCAGAAAACAATGAAGATCGACCGGCTAAAACGGAAAAAATTTCAGGCAGGTATAAGAGTAAGTGATAAAGAGATCAAAGATTTTTATGCCAATTATAAAGACAGCTTACCGGATGTAAGCGAAGAGTACGAACTTTCACATATTTTTTTACAGCGCAATATAAGTGACGCAGAAAAAAAAGAAGCCAAAAGAATTGCTCAGGAAGTTCTTGACAGTGTAAAAGCAGGCGTGGATTTTTCCGAACTTGCAAAAAGAAATTCACAAGATTCATTATCTGCTGTTCAGGGTGGGGATCTTGGGTATGCAAAGAAAGGAACATTTGTAAAAGAATTCGAAGAATCTGTCTTCAGTCTGAAGCCAGGCGAAGTTTCCGGTCTGGTGGAAACAGAATTCGGTTATCATATTATAAAGTCAGCTGAAAAGCAGGGTGACAAGGTAAGAGCTTCGCATATTTTAATTAAGTATCCTAAATTTGAATCATCTGATTTTGAAACTATAAATTTTCTTAAAGATCTGAAATCGAAAATTGAAAAAGGTGAAATCACATTTGAAGATGCAGCAAAGCAATATTCTCAGAATGAAGGAACAAAAGTGAACGGCGGCAAGATCGGTAAAATACCGGCCGATCAGCTTGACAGCTCGACGGTAATAGTTTTAAAAACTATTTCACCGGGACAAATTACTGAGCCTTTAAGAATCGGAACTGATAATAATTACGGATATGAAATTTATAAACTTGAGAAAGTATACGCTCCTCATAAGCTGAATATTACGGAGGATTATGAGAAGATTAAAAAATTCACCGAGTCTTACAAAGAGAATAAAGAAATGGAAAAGTGGATTAATGAAATCAGAGAAACGGTATATGTAGATATCAGAATGCAGTAAAGATTATCAAATTTCAACTGAATACATTCCATGACTGCTGCTGAGCCTCCTACACTCAATTGATCATTAATGAATTTCTCCTTTAAAACAGATTACAGCTTCATTTTTATTCCTGCAATATTAATAATTGCATTTGTAATCTCCTACTTCTATTACAAACATACCAAGCTTGATGGAATACAAAAAAAACTATTCACAGCACTCAGATTTCTCTCGCTTTTTTTTATATTCCTGCTTTTATCCTCACCGGTTATTTCTTTTCTGAATAGTTTAGTACAGGATCCTGTAAATGTTTTTCTTATTGATAACTCCCTGAGTTTAACAATTGAAAACAGGATTGAACAGCTAAAGAAAAAATTAAATTATAATATCAGTAACACTGAAGCAGGGGAAACGGAAAATTTATATTTTCTCTTCTCAGAAAACTTAATTAAAGAATTAAAAAGCAGTGAATTTGAATCTGTTTCTTATGACGGAATTAATAATTTTCAAACAAATCTGACTCTCCCGCTATACGACCTTCAATCAAGACTTTTAAATAAAAATGTGTCATCAGTTACATTAATTTCCGATGGAATGATCAACGAAGGCGGAAATCCAGCTACAGCCGCACGCTCCCTGAATGTACCAGTAAATTATATTCTGATCGGAGATACAATTCAGAAAAATGATCTGGTAGTAAAAAATATTTTCTATAATAAAACAGCATTCATTGAAAGCAATGTGCCGTTGAAGGCAGAGATCAATTCATATGGATATGACCGTGACATTAAAGTTAATCTTTATGAAGAAGACAAGATGATCGACAGCAGAAATTTAAAGGTAATTAACAGCCAGAATTCTTATGAAGTATCATTTAATGTAACCTCAGATGCGGAAAAAATTTCGAAATATAAAATTGAAATCGAAAGTCTCAGCGATGAGATAACCGTAAGAAACAATTATACTGAATTTTTTATAAAATTCGT
>JBDTWU010000157.1:0-6723 GCA_040006535.1 bacterium
GGACAGTAATCCATTTTCAATTCATGACAACTTTCTTTAATAATTTTTACTAATTCAATTCCGGAGGTAAAGGAGGCTGATGCGGGCTTTAAAAGTACAACATTGCCTGAAGCCAGCGCGGGCGCTATTTTATGCGCAACTAAATTTATGGGGAAGTTCCAGGGAGTTATTGCTAATATAATTCCGATTGGAAATCTCTTTACAATTCCCATAACATTTTCAGAACCTTTAAGCAGATCAAGGTTCAATACTTCGCCTTCTATTCTTTTTGCTTCTTCACTGCCAAGCTTAAATGTCAATACTGCTCTGTCTACTTCAATCCTTGAAAACTTGATTGGCTTAGCAGTCTCATCTGTAATGAGTTTTGCAAGCTCTTCCTTTTTCTCAAAAATCTTTTTGGAAATTTTTTCAAGCAGCTCTGCCCTTAAATAAGTTGGAGATTCTCTGAATTTTGAAAATGATTTAGTTAAATAATCTAACGAAGTGTTAATATGATTTTTGCCTGACCTGTAAACTTTTTTTACAACTTCTCCCGTGTAAGGGTTTTTTATTTCAATGATATTATCCGAGGAAACGAATTCATTTCCAATTAAAAATTTTTCTGGCTGCATTTATTTCAAAATAACGATTTCAATTTTCAATTAATATTGAAATTATAAAATGTTTGAACTCATCTTTGGGATTTCTTAATAGCAGAAAATATTAAGAGACTTCCGTCATGAAAAAAATTGAACGCCCGATTCGCCAATGCGAGACGAGCTGATAGCGCTTCCAAAAATGTCGCATACCGACTCCTATTATTCAAATCAGAAAAGACACAACATCGACTTGTAATTTTATGCATATATGATTAAATTTGTTGCTATGACAACATTACTAATATTTTTATTAATTATAACTTCCATTCTGCTGATCATTGTAGTTTTAATGCAGTCATCAAAGGGAAACGGTTTAGCAGGACCTATAGGCGGCTCAAGCGTTACAATGGCTTTTGGAGTTCGCAGAACATCTGATCTGCTGACAAGAGCAACAACTGTTTTAGCGGCAATTTTAATTGTAGGGTGCATTGTGGTGAATTTATTAACTACCAATACCGGTGCAGTAAATGAAAGTATAATACAAAAGAATGCCGGTCAACAGCAGCAAATGCCGCCGCCAAATACTCAGCCGCCGACAGATAATACTCAGCCCCCGGTCGATAATGGACAGCAGCAAAATAATGTTAGCCCGGATCAGAATAATCAAACGCCGAACGAAGTACCTCCTCCGGCAACAACACCTGCTGAAAAATAGTAAATGTGAAATTTTCAGCTAAAATTGAAAAGCTTACTCATAGCACCTCTAAAATATTTAGTGGTGCTTTTTTTATTTTATTGCTGCTAATTATTTTCTGTACAGAAACTATTTCTTCTCAAACAGAAATTTCAAAAGATTTTAAACTGAATTCATTTAATAGATTACCTGGAATTTATTCGTTACAAAGCCTGCATCAATATCAATATGACACGATTAAAAAAAAACCTGACAAAATCGTTTTTAGAATGAAAAAAAGTCCATGGAAAGCGGTTACATATTCCGCTTTGCTTCCGGGAGCCGGTCAGTTCTATAATACTTCTTACTGGAAAATTCCGGTAATTGCTGGATTGGGTGGATATTTTGTTTATGAATGGGTAAAGAATAACAATAATTATATTGACTACAGGCAGCAATATCTTAATTCACAGACACCGGCAAACCCTCTGGGAAACATTCAGTTTCAGTCGCTCAGAGAATTTTATCGCGATCAGAGAGATAACTTTATAATTTATTCTGCGATCCTTTATGTCGTGAATCTCATTGATGCGTATGTTGATGCCCAGCTTTATGACTTCGATGTCAGTGATAATATCAGACTGGGCTTTTTGAAAAAAAACAAATTATTTAAACTGAGCTACAGTTTTTAATAACCGAATATTTCTTTTAATGACAGTATCTTTACTTTTCCATACTTTTCCAGAGTTTTCTTATCAAGTTTTTTGATATCCCCCAGCACAAGTGTTACGTAGTGTTTATCCTTCACATATTTTTTTTGAAAGTCGAGAACGTCTGAAATATTATATTTTTGAATCGCCTGATAAATGTCCTTTCTTATGTCATGGTCCAATCCAAGCTTTTTGGATTGTTCGTAATTAAACAGGATATTCGCCTTAGTGATCCTCTGGGATTGAATTTGTTTCAGCAAAGAATTTTTTGAACTGTTAAATATAAGTTCGGTCTTCGGAATATTATTAAGAAGATCTGACATTCCTGCCATCGCTTCCGGCAGCTTATCTGCCTGTGAGCCAATGTATGCAATTATATAATTTGCTCTTTCTCTTTCCCGGGGAGTCTGGTAAGATGAAAAAGTTGAATATGCAAGCGCTTTGGATTCCCTTAAATCCTGAAATACAATAGATCCCATTCCGCCGCCGAAATATTCATTATAAAGTGAAATGATCGGTGCGTTATTCTTATCATACGGTGCTCCTTTTGACAGCATTACGATCTCAGCCTGCTGCATATCATAGTTTACCACATAAACAGTATTCTCGTTGATATCTCTTTCAATAAACTTATTTACCACCGGAAGACTCTTTAAACCAGTGGGAGTCTTATGATACTCATTTGTTGAAGAAATTATTTTTTCCGTACTTTCCGGACCATAATATAATGTTCTCTGTTTATACGAAAAAAGATCTTTAATAATTTTGATCAGCTCTTCCGCTTTAGTGTTTCTTAATTCTTCTTCGGATAGCCGGTAAGTAAAGGGATTGTCCTTACCGTACTTACCGTAATTAAACATTGCACTCCACAGGATTGTCCTTTTTGAAAGCTTCGCATCCGCTCTCTGTTTTATTATATCTTCTATAAGATTATTAAGCGCTTCCGTATTTGCCTCCGGTTTTGAAAAAAGCTCTTCCAGCAATAACGAAGATCTCTCGAAATTTTCATTCAATCCGGAAAGACTTACAGTAACCTCATCTTCGGTTACGCTTACCCCGTAAGAGCTTGCAAGCTTATAAAATTCTTCTTTAAGCTTTGAAGGTGAATAATTTTTTGTACCCAGATAATCAAGGTAATCCATTGCAAGTTTAAGCTTCTTATTCCGGCTGGTTCCGGTGTTTACAATATAATACAGGCTGAACAAATCATTTTCCGTGTTCTGTAAATAATATAATGGTATATCGTTTTTTAATTTTACTTCTTTGATATCTTTCGCATAATCAATAAATACAGGCTGAACATCTTCTGATGGGGCGTTTAAAATTGTTTCAACAAACTCCGATTTCAAATCACTGTTTACTTTGACAGGATGAATCTCCGGTTTAATAATTTTTTGAATAGTAGGATCATCACCGGTCCTTTTATAAACAATTACATAATTACTGTTCAGATTCTCCTTTGCATAATTAACAATATCTTCTTTCGTAACTTTTGACAAACGCTCGATGCTGCCGATATATTTATCCCAGGGAATTCCCAAAACAAATGAGCTTACAAATGCGTCTGCCCTGCTGCTGTTTCTTTCAAATTCCTTCAACTGGTTTAATTTAAAATTTGATATTACAGCTGAGATCATCCAGTCCGGAAATTCACCTTGCCTGACCAGCTCGATCTGCGATAGCAATAAATCTTTTACTTCATCAAGGCTTTGACCTTCTCTCGGCTTACCACTGAAATAAATGAATGAATAATCTTTATCAAAATTTGTCGATGCGTTTCCATCAATTACTTTCTGATCCTGATTTAAATTCAGATCAATCAATCCGGCACTTCCATTGCTTAGAATATATTCAAGCATAGTCAGGATATCCGCATCTTTTGTGTCTGCACCTCTTGCTCTGTAACCGAATAGTAGAAATTCCTGGGATGGTCCGTACACTTCCTTTATGATCGGGGATGAAATGGGATCTTCAACAGGAGGAATAAATTCAGGAACATCCTTATTCTTAAATGCTGCAAACTTCTCATCTATCAGTCTGATCGTTTTATCAGGATCAAGATCGCCTGAAAGACAGATAGCCATGTTATTCGGGACATACCTTTCATGATAGTAGTCAATAATTTTTTGAATGGAAGGATTCTGAAGCTGTTCCACGCTGCCTATTGTGGTCTGCGTCCCGTAAGTATGTTTTTGAAAAAGTCCTTCCATCAGTTTTTCAAAAACCTTTGAATTATCATTATCCAGTCCCCTGTTTTTTTCCTCATAAACTGCTTCAAGCTCGGTATGGAATAACCGCATTACAGGATTTCGAAATCTTTCTGATTCGATTGAAAGCCACTTCTCCAGCTGGTTTGAAGGAATATCGCATTGATAAACCGTCTGTTCTACCGAAGTATAAGCGTTACTTTCAGTTCCACCTAAAGCTGAGATCATTTTGTCATATTCATTTGCAATAGAATATTCAGAAGCAAGAAGGGATACACTGTCTATTTTATGATAAATATTTTTCCTTTCTTCCGGATCGGAGGTCTTTCTCCTTTCTTCATAAAGCGATATGATTTCATCTATTAATGGTTTTTCTTTTTCGAAATCTTTTGTTCCATATTTATCCGTACCTTTAAATACCATATGCTCGAGATAATGAGACAGGCCCTGAGCATCGTGCGGATCATTCTTGCTGCCGGTAGCTGCAACAATATAAGTCTGAATTCTGGGCTCATTTTTATTTACTGTAAGATAAACCTTCAAACCATTATCGAGAGTATAAATTCTTGCTTTCAGAGGATCATTCTCCGACACTTCATAGGAGTATAACCCGTCTGAAATTATTTTTGACTGTGAAAATATAATCTTAGCTGAGAAAATCAGCAGAAAGATAAAAACTAAATTGTAAATCGTTCTTAAATTTTTAAACATGATATAATAATTTAGTGAATTTTAATTTATATGTGTCAGTTGTGGAATGTTTCTGAAAATTACCTGAATCGGAATCAATTTAAAATGTAAACTTAAGTATCAGCTTAAACTATTTTAAATTTCTTTATGTCATAATAAACGAATTTAAAAATTGAATAAAATAAATTAGAATAGAAAGGAAAAGATAATGAAACTCAAATATAAAATTTCCACAATTGCAATATTTTTATGTTTTATCGCTTTGTCTGTATATCTCTCGGCCTGTAATAATGATGTAGTGGAATCGGCTGCTCAGACCGACGACGAATATCTGAAGTCAACTGCATTAAACACCGCATTCAGCAGCAATGCAGATGATGATGATAACTTATTCTCATCTGAAATAGGCGATTTTGATTCTGAAGGTCCTGTAAATGTAAACTCACCGATAGATTCTGTTTTAAAATGGGGAAGAAGAATTACAAATGTAAACACAAATGCAAACATCACGACTATCGGGGATACAATAAAAAATGTAGAAGTAACAAGAACCATCACCGGAAATTTTATAATAATCGGTTATGTGAATGGGCAGCTGGATTCAACAATAAAGCCATACACTCAGGAGCAGAGAAGATTTATTATGTTCAAAAGAGTTGACAGAAGGCCTCATCCGAGATTCAACTGGAGAGTATATCAGTTTTCAGCAGTTGACGGAGAAACAAAAACTCCGCAGGTTGGAAAGAGTAATATCCTGATGAACAAAGTTGAGTTTTATAAGAACAACATTCTGCTCCTTACTTTGAACGGGCCGGATTTCACAACCAATATTTTCAGGTCCAGGTTTTTTGGTAATAACGGCTCAATGGAATTAAACCGTGGTGATGAGATCAGAGCAAAGGTTTATTTAACAAGTAATCAAAGCGACACAGACATAGTTGCATTCCACTGGTCAAAGAACGCATACGGATTTCACCGCGAAAGCTTTACCATGACATCTCAGGTGCCAAACGGATCCGGGTTTGACAGAACATATGAAAAAACTTTTCAGATATTTCATCAGCACAACTGGGGAATGCATAATGCTTTTATAAGCTCAAATACAAGGGGATCCTTGTATGATAACTCTCCTGCTTTATTTTCGTCTACTTATATGGGATTTCCTTTCAGAGTAAGACCATAACCAAAACCTCCTGAATATTCCTGATACCGGAACGGCTCGATAAAAGCCGTTCCTTTTCGTTTTTTTTAAAAATAAAAATTGAAGAGTTTTAAACTTAAAAAATTTGAAGTCTGACCCGACTTACCTCAAATCATAGAATGAATATGGAATTTGTTGGGATCTACGTCATTTCTGCCTTTACTAACTTGATAAAGCAAATGCATTATGTTAATTTTGATTTCAAATTTTACACTTTTTTATAATTTTTAAAAAATTTTTAGATGCCTGACGTTTACAAAGAACCTGCTCCTTACAGACGGGGAGAAGCCAATCCTTTCGAATCAATGATGGTTAGATTTGATAAAGCTTGCGAACTTTACGGGCTTGACGAAGGATTATATAATTATTTAAAACACCCTGTTAAACAAATCATTGTTGCTATACCTGTTACCATGGACAATGGCAAGCTCGAAGTATTCGAAGGATACCGTGTAATTCATGATAATATTTTAGGACCTTCTAAAGGCGGCATAAGGTTTTCTCCAGACGTTGATATTGAAGAGGTAAAAGCACTTGCCTCATGGATGACATGGAAATGTGCAATCGCAAACCTGCCATTCGGCGGAGCTAAAGGTGCAGTAAAATGTGATCCGAAAAAATTATCCATGAGAGAACTTGAACAGATTACAAGAAGATATACCGT
>JBDTWU010000158.1:0-3831 GCA_040006535.1 bacterium
GGTTGACCTGAGACCGGGAATGAGCTGTACAGTGGATATAGAAGTTGAAAAAAGAAATGATGTTTTATGTGTGCCGATCCAGTCGGTTACAACCCGGGAAGAAATGAAAGGTGAGGGTATGATGGGTGGGAATGAAAATTTATCAAGAGAATCTGATGTAAAGCAGACTAAAAAAATGAAACCCAGAGAGCTCGTATTTATTATAGATAGCAGTATGGCAAAGAAAGAGGGAGTAAAAACCGGCATTAGCGATGATACATATATTGAAATTGTTGAGGGTGTGCAAGAGGGACAGGAAGTAGTAAAAGGAAGTTTTAAAGCAATCAATAAAGAGCTTGAAGAAGGCACAAAGGTGAAAGTAGATAATGAAATAAAAAAACCAAACTTTAATAAAGAGGGTTAAAAAACCGGGTATCCAATCATTGCATGGAAAATAATTTAATAGCCATTAAAGATCTGACCAAGCTGTATATTATGGGAACTGAAGAGCTATACGCTTTGAAAGGTGTAAGCATTAATATAAAAAAGAATGAGTACGTTGCTATAATGGGTCCCTCGGGATCAGGTAAATCAACGCTTATGAATATAATAGGATGTCTTGACACACCTACCGGCGGAGAGTATTATCTCAACGGAAAAAATGTAAGTGAGATGGATGATGATGAACTTGCTGAGATCCGAAACAGGGAAATTGGATTTGTGTTCCAAACCTTTAATCTTCTCGGAAGAAGCAATGCTTTGCATAATGTAGAGCTACCCTTAATTTACCGCGGCATGGGAAAAGCTGAACGAATCGAAAAAGCTGAAGAAGCTTTATACAATGTAGGTCTTGAAGACAGAATGAATCATAAGCCGAATGAATTATCCGGCGGACAAAGGCAAAGGGTTGCGATTGCCAGGGCATTGGTAAATGATCCCTCTATTATTCTGGCAGATGAGCCTACCGGAAATCTGGATACAAAGACCGGTGAAGAGATTATGGCTTTGCTTGAGGAGCTTAATCAAAAGGGAAATACAATAATCATTGTAACACACGAAGAAGAAATTTCTCAGCATGCACACCGGGTGATTAAGATAAGAGACGGTATGGTAGAGAGCGATTTATTAAGCAACAAAGGAATCGGGTTGGCAGAAAAAAAAGAAATATTAATTTAAACTGAAATGAAATTTCTATCTGAGATAAAAGAGAATATAATAATTTCCTATAAAGCAATTACTGCCAACAAGCTAAGATCATTTCTTGCGACACTGGGAATTGTGATCGGCATAACCTCTGTAACTCTTATGCAGACCGCTATTGAAGGAATTAACAGAGCATTTGAAAAAAGTATTTCTGCAGTCGGTGCCGACGTACTTTATGTCCAGAAATTCGAATGGTTTGGGAAAGAAGACTGGTCCTTTTACAAGAACAGAAAAGATATTACATTGACGCAGTATGATTACCTGAATAAGAATGTTCAATCCGCGGATGTCATGTGTCCAACTGTTGGTTCGCCTAAAACATTGAAGTATAATGATCTTGTGCTTGAGAATGTATTTGTATTAGGTACTACATATGAATATCAACTGACCTTTGGAACTAACATGGATGATGGACGATTTTTTACGGCAACCGAGTCTGATGGGGGATACCCGGTCTGTGTAATTGGAACTGATATTAAAACTGCGTTTTTTGAAAATACGAATCCGATCGGAAAAACAATTAAGATAGGAACATATTCTTTTAAGATCATTGGAGTTGCGGAGAAGCAGGGAAGCCTTCTTGGATTATTCAGTCTGGATAACCGTGTAATAATTCCAATAGAAAGATTCTACAGGCTGTTTGGAGGCAAAAGAAGTTTATCAATCAACATAAAGGCAGCTGATATAAACAACATGGAAGAAACCAAGGAGGAAGTGATTTCGGTAATGAGGAAAGCAAGAAAGGTGGGGTATGGAATTCGAGATGATTTTGGTGTTAATCAGCAGGAGGCATTCAAAACTACATTTGAAAGCTTAACATCACTTATCAAAATAATCGGAACACTAATAACTTCACTATCGCTTATAGTCGGATCTGTTGGAATCGCAAACATAATGTTTGTATCAGTGAAAGAAAGAACGAAAGAAATAGGTATAAGAAAAGCTATCGGTGCAAAAAGAAGTACAATATTATTTCAGTTTTTAATTGAATCTATTTCGATATGTCTGCTTGGCGGAATAATAGGAATTTTAATATCCTTTCCGGTTAGCTTGCTTCTCAATGCATTGGTACTTCCCACTGCAATGCCGGTTTGGGTAATTTTCTTAGCCTTAATCGTTTCAATTATATTCGGAGTCCTTGCGGGATTTTTTCCGGCTTATAATGCAGCAAAGATGGATCCAGTGGATTCATTGAGATATGAATAAAAATTATATATTAAATTAGGTTATAAGTTATCAGGATGTATGTAAAATTCATTATGATCGTATAAAATTTGTACGGTTTTATTAACAGATTTTTTATATTAAATAAAAATTTATTTTTCATTTGAAATTGAAAATTAAAAATTAAAAAAGTTGCCGATATCAGAATTAATAAGAATATCTATAAATACTTTAAGAGCCAATAAGCTGAGGGCAGCTTTAACATTGTCCGGGATTATTATCGGTGTATTTTCAATTATTGCAATTATGACCTTGCTGAATGCTCTTCAAGCCGGGATTGAGGGCGGTTTAAGTGAGTTGGGAAGCAATACATTTCAGATTCAAAAATTTCCTTCAATAGAGATTGGTGGTCACGGCAGAAATAACAAATTAAGGAACCGGCCTGATATTACTTATGAACAGGGAGTAAGATTATTGGAAAAGGCAACAATATACAAGTATATTTCACTCGAAGATTATGTCTATGAAAAAACATTCAAAAATAATAAAGAGTCTACAAATCCCAATAATTTTGTAGGCGGCGTGTTGCCGCAATATCTCGAGTGCAACAACAGAGCAGTTCAGTACGGGAGATTCATTTCGGAAACTGACTTGTTAAATAATAACAAAGTTGCGGTGATAGGTATGGACATTGTTGAGAAACTATTTCCGAATATCAGTCCGGTAGGTAAGGATATAACAATTGATAATAATCAGTTTCAGATAATCGGGGTATTTGAGAAAAAGGGAGAAGGGTTCGGACAAAGCAATGATAATTTTGCGCTTCTTCCGATTACAACCATGGAACAGATCTATGGTAAAAACAACAGATCCATCAATATTGCTATTCAGGCACCCAGCAAAGAAACATTCAATGAATCAATTGAAAATGTTATCAGTGTAATGAGGTCCATACGAAAAGACAAACCCGGTGAACCGGACAGTTTTGAAATTTTTTCAAACGAATCCTTAATCGGGCAGGTAAATAATTTTACGAAATATTTTAAGTACGGTGCAGGTTTTATTTCATTCATTGCAATGCTTGCGGCAGGTGTTGGCATTATGAATATTATGCTTGTTTCAGTGACAGAGAGAACTAAAGAGATCGGAATTAGAAAAGCCATTGGAGCAAACAACACTAGCGTACTGACACAATTTCTTATTGAAGCAATTATTCTTTGTGAATTTGGTGGAATTATTGGTATTGCACTTGGAGTCATTACAGGAAACCTGGTCGGGTTATATTTGAATACTCCTGTTGTTATACCTTACGATTGGGTTATAATAGGTCTTATTGTTTGTTCAGTTGTAGGAATTGTATTTGGTGTATATCCGGCATACAAAGCTGCAAAGCTAAATCCTATCGATGCCCTGAGATACGAATAACGTGTTTACGGGTTCATTAATTTACTCCGACAAATTAAAACTCATCTTATTTATTGTTTA
>JBDTWU010000159.1:0-2862 GCA_040006535.1 bacterium
TAGACGAGAGAGTGATACCTATGGTGCAGATCATGAGAGATGAGGCTAAGGAAGTTTTTAAAGAATGGGAGAAGAAGGAAGATAAGATCAAATATTAAAATGCAGGAACGTAATGAAATTTTAAATTAATTCAAATGTCAAATGTCAAATGTTAAATTTGAAATGTCAAATCTACCTGATCACATCCAGCATAGCATTAAGTATTGTCGTATTATTAGCAGCAAGTATTTCTTTTCCATAAACAGAATATTTCCCCCCCTGAAAGTTTGTAACCATTCCTCCTGATTCTTTTAGAATTATATATCCGGCTGCCACGTCCCAAGCGTTCAGGTTGTATTCCCAAAACGCTTCAAATCTTCCGCACGCCGTCCAGCAAAGGTCCATGGCTGCTGAACCTAATCTCCTTACAGGAACATCCAGCATGATAAATTTTTTAAAAACAGCAACGGGGTCAGGCTTATAGCTGCTTGAATCATAGGGAAAACCGGTAACCAGTAAAGATCTTTTAAGGTCATCAATTTTAGAAACCGAGATCTTAACATCATTAAGAAAAGCTCCCTGACCTTTTTCTCCGAAAAAAAATTCGCCAGACATTGGATTATAAACAGCGCCCATTATAACTTCACCTTTTTTTTCTAAAGCAATCGAAACACATGTAAGAGGAATTGAATGAGCGTAATTTACAGTTCCGTCTATCGGATCTATCAGCCATTTGTATTCGGAATCCTGAACAAGCGCTCCCGCTTCTTCTGACAATATGTAATGTCCGGGATAATCTTTTTTTATTATTTCAAATATCTTATCCTCAGATCTCTTGTCGATCTCGGTTACTAAGTTAGACAAAACATCTTTACTCATGATCTTAAAATTCCCTCCGAAATTTTCCTTTAAGATCTTTCCGGCTTCGAGCGCAGCTTTGATTAATGTATTTTTCATTTGTCACAGATTGAATTCAATTCCGTCAAACGCGAGCTCAATACCTTTCGGCAAAGTCGCATTTATTTTGTCGTGAAGTATATCATGTGTGATATGAGTGAAGTACGTTTCCCCTGCCTTTACTTTTTTAGCAACTTCGATAGCCTGCTGCAGATTAAAATGCGTCGGATGCGGTCTTATCCTGAGAGCATTGATCACAAATATTTTCAGATCGGTTAATTTGTCAAGCTCTTCGTCCGATATGGCGCTGCAGTCTGTGATGTATGCAAAATTATTTATCCTGTATCCGAAAATTTTCAGGTTGCCATGCATACATTCAACAGGAATAATTTCAACATCGCCGATCTTAAAATTTTTGTTTTCAATGATGTTAAAATTTACAAGCGGTACTGCATGATGACTGATAAGCTCTTCGTCAAAAACATATCTGAAGGAGATCTTCATTTCATCGATGGTCGTTTTGTTTCCGTATAACTGTATTACTTTATTATGCTTCTGTGTTATCTGCCTCAGGTCATCCAGTCCGTTAATATGATCAACATGATGATGAGTAAATAATACAGCATCAATATCATCGATACTATTCCGGAGCATCTGCTGACGGAAATCGATGGAAGTATCTATCAGTATTTTAGTACCGTCAACATTTATAAAAACAGAAGTTCTTAAACGTTTATCTTTTGGATTTCCGGAAGTGCAGGTTTCGCATTTGCAGCCGATAACAGGAACTCCCTGTGAAGTCCCTGTTCCGAGAATTATTACCTTCATTAAAAATCTTTAAGTGAGCTAATTTTGGAACAGTTTTTCTGATGCGCCTTCATTATCGACCATCTCACGGATGCTGGGCTTTAAATAAATTCCTTCGACTCCGATTGAAGCAATGATCTTCACGAGTATATTTATTTTCTTATCCTGTTCCAGATTTTTATTAAGGAGAAATAATTTTTGCTCCCTTAAAAGACAAAACCCTCCCTTGAAAATTCCTTTTTCAGTTCGTACAGTTAATCCAAGATTATTCATAATTCCTGTCAGTTCATTTATCAATGAGTCTTTTTTTTCATCATTAACAGGTTTCGCTATTTTTTTTATAATCTTTGACATACATAAATTTAGAAGTTAAAAGTGAAAGTGAAAAGATGAAAAGATTTTTTATGATTCCTCAATTATAAGATCATCTTCTTCATGGAAAATATATTTGTAGCCGTGAGTCTCTTCAAGCTTTTTCTCTTCGAGAGCCAGCTGTAAGGAAGTTTTCTTCAGCGGCCTGAAAACCGCAAGCCAGATTATTGTATAGTAGCACATCACACCAATCCAGGGAACTCCACGCAAAAACCCAATTCGTTCTCCGAAAAGCTCAAGCAGCTTATCGTGATTTGCCGGTCGTTTGTTGAATAGTATAATAAATTTTAAGTCAATATAAGTTGTATAAAGCTCTACGGGTACAAATGCAAAGAATAATATCGCACACATAAGAAGCCAGGGATTCTCACGAAGATTGATCCTGCTCGTCCTGAGAAAAACAATTGCTGAGATCAAGACTATCGGATATGCAAGCATTATGATGAGGGAAGAATCCGAGATCATTTTAAAGATCTGGTTTTCTTCGTCCGGAGGGATGCTTGTCCGGAAATTAAATTCATCATAGTTAAGCAGCTGATTACCTATGAAGAATCTTACATTGATAGCTCCGAGCCAGAAGATCGCAGATATCGTTAATATAAAAAGAGAGATCTTTGCAGTTTTACTGAGGTTCAAATTAAATTTCTTGTTTGATACAATTTAATCAAATTTAAATTTGTTGTTAATGAAAAAATTTTTTTATTTGGAATAAGTGGCACACTTAAGCAAGGGTAGTACTGAGGCGCAAGAAATAATGATTAAAAAAACCTGTTAGGCGGATAAATCTAACAGGTTTAATAAAAAATT
>JBDTWU010000160.1:0-14766 GCA_040006535.1 bacterium
TTTCAAAAATATTAAAATACTAAATAGCTTCTGGAGGGGTTTATAAAAAATGAGAACATTTGTTTTGAAGTTCGTTTTATGTTTTGCAATGATTATAATTTCCTGTTTAAATTCTTATTCTCAAATTGAATCCGGGATTGAGCTTTCAAATGAAGAACAAGGATGGATGGAAAAAGCAAGCCGCACTGATATTAATGGATGGATGCATATCAAAATAAAAGGAGAGCCATTCGAAAGAGGTTTTCAATATGGATACCTGACAGCAAAAGAATATGCCGCAGCAATCAGAACTTATAAGGCAATGACGATACAATCAATTGGTATGGATTACTCTTTTTTTGTTGAAAGTGCTGCACGGATTCACAAGCCTAAAATTCCGAAAGAGCTTTTAGATGAAATGAGCGGTATTGCATCTGGATTTACGAAAGCAGGAGTTACAACTACACTCGATGAGGTAATAGGATATAATGCTTATATGGAAATGACAGGTTATTGGTGGCCCACAGTGTCATCAATTTATGCACGGTCTGCACCCGGCGGTCAGTTTGCAAAGAGCCACTGCAGTGGTTTTATTGCCACCGGCTCCGCCACTAAAAACGGAAAGATAGTAATAGGTCATGAATCATTTACAGAATTCTGGAACGGACAATACTTTAATGCTATAGTTGACATTACACCAACAAATGGTAACCGGATAGTAATGCAAACTGCTCCCGGATGGATTTCAAGCATGACCGATTTCTGGATAACCGGAGGAGGTATTGTTGTCCTCGAAACTACAATTGTCGGTTTTCAGGGATATGACACGACTAAGGTGCCGGAATATGTCAGAGCAAGAAATGCATGTCAATATGCCAGCTCCATAGATGAGTGGGTTACGCTAATGGATACAAAAAATAACGGTGGCTATGCAAACATGTGGCTCATTGGGGATATTAAGACAAACGAAATCGCTGATTATGAACAGGGTTTGATTTATACAAATTTGCAAAAAAAGAAAGACGGATTTTATTTCGGAGATAATGCACCAAATGATCCGAGAATCAGAAATCTCGAATGTACGGATGTTGGATACAACGATATCCGCCAGCAAACAGGGGCAAGAAGGATGCGATGGCCACAGGTATTAAATCAATACAACGGAATGATCGATGAAACAATCGGTGAAACTATGCTTGCCGATACTTATGATGTTTACCTACAAAAAGAAAATCCGTGCTCAAGAACAATTTGTTCCCATTATGATTCCGACCCTATGTATTATGTAAGCGGCCCTAAGGCAGTATGGAATATACCATTTTATCCTTCGGGCTCTGTTGAAGGTAAAGTGACCACAGCAGATCTTGCAAAAGAAATGAGCATGTGGGGAATATTCGGAAGAGCGGACGGTGTAGCGTTTGATGCTGCAGAATTTTTAAAATTACATCCCCAATGGAACTGGCAGGAAGGTTATTTAATAAGCCGGCCAAGTCAGCCATGGACTATGTACAATGGGTCAAAATAAAATTTGTTAAATACTGAAACGCTGTATATAAATTCAGTTGGATCATTGTCTGGATTATGTTTTTTAAAATTTTAATTTTTAAAAATTATTTCTCTCTGTATGCATCATGGTTGATACGGCTTCATCGACGATAATCTGTCCGCAATGCGGGGGTGAAAATGTTATGCCGGCTGACGAGAAGTTTACTCAGTGTGTATTTTGCGGGTCAACTATTTATATCGACAAAAGAAAAGTAGTCAATCATTATATTGTAGCCTGCAATTTTTCCAAGGATCAGGCGGAGGGAAACCTTCGCCGCTGGATGGCAAGTAATTTTCATGTGAAGGATCTCGATAAGCTTGCACAGATATCTCAGGAGAGTTTTTATTATTTTCCTCTATGGTATTTCAAGACCAATGACAGTTCCGGAGATAAAATACATTTACAGCCCGCACATTCGACACCTGTTTCTGAAATAAAAAATATACAGATACCCGCCGGAAGTCTGAAGCCATATAATAAAAAAGACTTTAATGTAAATGATTTTGTAACTGCAGATGTTCTGTATGATTCCGCAAAGAGCTGGCTTGCGCAATCAGGAATCAATGTCGAAAATATAACTGAATCAAATTTAGTTCATGTTCCCTTTTATCAGTTCTATTATAATTATAAAGGCAAGCAGTTCTCGGCACTGATTGAAGCGTCTTCGGGAAAAGTTTATGCAAATCTTTGGCCCGCAAAAAGTGAAACTCCGTTTAAAATACTTTTCGCTGCGGCAATTCTGGTTTTCGGTCTTGCAAGTATACTTTCATTTGCGCTTTCATTTTTTATAGACGGTGGGATGAGCAGCAAAGGTTTACTTGTAGGTGAAGGAATTAAAATAGTCGCCTATTTTTTAACGGCAATTCCTTTGATAGCAGCAGCGTATTATGTTGCAAAGAAAGTTTGAGTATAAAAGAGGAGAGTAAGATTATTGTCAATATAGTTTGAAATTAATTTTTTAAGGATATAAAAGAATGGCAGAAGCTATTGAGCAGCAGAAAGTTACGGAGCAGGCAATAAAATTCAAGAAGGAAAAAATTATAAAAGGTATTACATGTCCTTCCTGCAACGGAGAGCTCGACATTACGGAAGGGCTTACTTCTTTTAATTGTAAATATTGTAAAACTCTCCTTGTTGTTAAAGGTGAGAGCGGCACTTTAAAATATTACGTACCAAAAAAGTTCAAACGTGAAGATGCGATCGCCAAAGCTGTCAACTGGCTTGATACCGGAATGTCGAAAGCAAAAGGATTACGTTCAAATGCAAAAGTAACAGATGCCTTTATGGCATATATTCCCTACTGGCGTGTTAAAGCCGATGTAGTCGGCTGGGTCTTCGGTCAGGAAAAAAGAACCAGCACATCTAACGGAAGAACTACAACATATTATGTGGATACTGAAAGGAAGATTCAGAATTCGTTTGACAGAACTTATTCTGCGTGTGACGTAGGAGAGCTCGGAGTCAGGAAAATTAATCTGACAGGGGATACAATTTTGCCTGTTGACTTTGAATCCCTGCAGAGAGAAGGTATGATGTTCAACATTATAGCATCGGAAAAAGAAGCATTCGAATTTGCGAAAAATAATTTTGCTGCTGAAGCACGCAATTCAGTTAATCTTTATAATATCACTTTTGAACATTTTGATCTTGTCAGGGAAAATATCGGAATAGTTTATTATCCGCTATGGGTTGTGCGGTACAGCTTTGAGAACAGAGTGTATCAGGTTGTCGTAGATGGCGAAGACGGCAGTATCTGTTACGGCAAAGCTCCGGGAAATAATTTGTTCCGGGCTCTTGTAGGCATTCTCAGTACTGCTGCAGGCATGTACATGATGACATTATTTGGAGTCTTTGCAATTCTTGGATTTTCCGAAAAATTTCCTTACATAATTTTCGTCTTTTCATTTGTCCTCGGGATAATTCTTATCCGGAACGGTTATAAGAAATTCCGGTATGGAGGCGAGGTAGAGGAAGGGACAGGAATTGTTGAAAGCGGTGATGATAAGAAGTTGTCCTTAATCACAAAGTCTGTAACCGGAAATGAGGGTTTAGATATAGCAAAAAATGTCGCAACATCTGTTGTCATAGGCAGTGTATTAGGTGCACTGTTAAACAACCGCCGGTAATTGCTGTTCTGACATTACAATCAAATAGTTTTAAATTATTAACATTTAACATTTCTATTTAACTATTTACTATGTCTGATTTTATTTTAGAAGCTGTTAAATGCAGGAAATGCGGAAGCGGGCTTGTAGTCGAAATGAACGATAATATTGTTTACTGTTCAAGCTGCGGGACAGGATTTGAAATAATCGAAGGGGAATTTCATCCTATTGAGATTAACTTTGCTGCAGCAGCATTAAGAGCCGAAGGTGAAATGATTTATAAGCCGTTCTGGCTTTTGAAAACTATAATTGATATCCAGGAAAGAAAGGCTTCCGGGAATTTTCTTAAAAACCTATTCGGAGGCAGCAGTGAAGACGTTTCCGGCGAAATTTCCTTTTATATTCCTGCGTTTTACTGTCCGATCGAAACTATGAAAAATCTTTCAACTCAATTTACAATGAGAAATCCTGTTGCATCTCCGCAGAAATATAATACAAAGCTTGTCGGATTTGATTACGGTAAAGAAGATGCAAAAAAGCTTGCGGAATTTATACTGATCTCTCTGGAAGCTGAAAAAAACGATGTAATGAAAAGCTTTAAATATGAAATGAAATTTGATTCAATGGAAATCCTTGGAATTCCTTTTTACAATTTGGGAAATGGAAGATTTAAAGATGCTGTGCTTGGAATTGAAATTTAATTAAGATGAAATCAATGAACTTAGCGGGTTTCATCAGCTAAGTTTCTGAATTATTTTCCATTAATTTATTATTAAACAATTTCGACTCACCTTTAGGGATCGAAAGACTTCCCCAGTTATTTCCTTTTACATATTTTGCAATATATATCAGCTGACCAATGTGATAACCATAATGAGTAAGCTGCCTGTTGATAGCCTCAATAACACTGAGAGGCTGACTGCGGATTTTTATTTCTTTCATAAGATCTTTTTCTTCGAGTGATCCGAGCGAATCAAATAAACAATTCCAGCCCTTTTCCCATCTGGAAATAATATCATCTTTGTCAGTATAAAATAATTTTTCGAATTCTTCATCCCGGTTTCTATTATCCTTTTCACCGTCAACGGTCAAAAAGTCCGTCCATCGGGATATCATATTCCCGCTGAGATGCCGTATGATAATTGCTATGCTGTTTGATTCTTCACCGGGTGACCAGAAAAAATCTTCATCCTTAATTTGCAAAAAAGATTTGTCTCCCAATTGTTTCAATTTCTTAAATTCCGTAATTACATTTCCCAGATAATGCTTGCCAATTAAATTTTCCATAAATATAATTTTAAAATATTAGTTTCTGATATTTACCCCTTAATTCACTAATCTCTAAGCTATATTCGTAATTCGTGATTCCTGATTCGTAATTTATTATTCGTAATTAGAACTATCTCTTAACCGGCTTATCATCTCTCAAATTAAATCCCGGCAAAGTCAGTGGTGTTGTATTGAGGATCTGTTCGGGAATATACTCCCCTTTCGGATCTCTTTCCACTCTTATCTGTGATACTTTTTTATCTTCATCAAAAGTTATAAAAATTTTTTCACCCTCAATTTTGTTCAAGCCGTTAGCTTTATCAGCATCATAAAGAAAATATATACTGTTGCAGTTTTTATTTACTTCGATTAGATTAATTTTATCTTTAATGAAATTTATAGTAATGTCATCTCCGCTAATCTGATCATACCGGTCGCTGAAATATTCATCTTCACTCTCAGAGATCACGAAAGAAGTTGTCAGGTTGCCAGGTAATAATTTCTTAACATACACGGTCTGGAGCTTATTATTCGGCAGATCTGCATAAATTGAGTCTCCTGTCATCTGCAAGTTTTCCTGCCATACTACTGGCTGTATTGCGAGTGAAACAGCTTCAGCATCTTTATAAAATATTCCGAGTCCGCATTTTGAAAGAAACACATCTCTTATAATCTCCACCTTTCCCCGTGCTATGTAGTGTACGGGTTTGCTCCTGTATGCTTGCATTGTATCACTGTAAATATGCAGAGTGTCCTTATTCTCTTCAATCTGTATAAGCTTTGAATTACCTTTTAAGATAGTGTAATTTGTGAGTTCATAATTTTCGATGGTGTTTCCGGAAATTACAGTGTTATTATTCAGACTCTTTATCCTGACATTTCCGGATGCTAAAGATTTTTTTTCATTTGAAAAATTTGTAGCGCTGTCAGCTGTGATGATTGTTGAATCACTCTCAATGCTCACCTGATCTACTGCAAATGTTTTTCCCTGCCTTTTGAAAAAATCTATACTGTTTGCTTTAATGATTGCGGAATCCGTAGTAACTATAACATTTCCTCTTGCAAATGAGTCTTCAGTGTTTCTCATATAAGTAAGTTCAGCTGAGGTAATTTTATAGCCGGGATTAATTATTATCACGTTCCTTTTGAAAACTGCTTTCGCATCATTGAAAGAATAAATACCATTATCCGCACGGAGTGTAGCATTGGGATCTTTGAGAGTAACACCTCCCTCACAGATTGCCCGTCTATCATTTCCAAAATATGTTGCCTTAGAAGTGAAAAGAGAAAGTGTATCCTGATAGATCTTTACATTTCCCCGAAGCTCAGTTCTGTTGGCTTCTATAAATTGCGTAGCTGAATTACAAAAAACTCTGACATTGCCCTGGACAAATTCAACATTTCCGTTTGCTTCTCTTACATTCTGACCGTCAATAACCTTTCCCTCAAGCTGATCCGCATGCTTAAGCTCAATTTTATCCTGAGCCTCTGCAGATTGAAGAATCAAAAACAGAAACAGCATGAAAAAAAAACTTACTACGCTGATATTAAGATCAATAAGAAAGCATTTCATAAAACCTTTATGGATATTTTTGAAATTATATTAATTAAAATTCTCGTCGTTAACATAAATATTTATTTTGAAAATGTCCCGCTTACTTTAAATATCTTATAATTTTTTAAATTCTGATCTGACTCAAATCCAACTCCTTCAATAGTTTCAGTAGGTGTTGTGATCCTTACAAATTCATCTGATGATACTCTCTGTGTTTTATTTGTCCATAACAGTCTCTGAGTATTTAATTCACTGCCTTCGTAATTTACAACATTTATACTGTCATATATTTCGATATCTTTTGTCCTGTCATCAATCTTAGCATTACGGCCGGTAAGAGTGGATACTTTTTTTTCCTCTTTATAAAAATCTACCTTAGCGCCGCTGTCAATGAGAGTGTATCCTTTATTGGTGTAAACAGAAATATGCCCTGCATGCAATATTGCTTTGGTCTTTCCGGAATCCGAAAAAAATACTGTTGAGTTCCAGCTTTCCTGGGAAGGTGCATCTTCACTATTGGCATTTGTCTGAGTAGGCTTAAATTTATCTTCACAGGATGATAAGGAAAAGGTCAGCAGATATAAAAAAATTAAAATGAAATATTTAGTAAGTTTCATTTTACAATCCCTCTTCTATGAGGCGGTGCATGTGAATGATACCGAGTGGCCTGTTGCTTTTATCTCCTACAATTAATTGTGTGATCTTATTCTTTTCCATTAATTTCAATGCTGCGAGAGCAAGCATATCTTTTGAAATAACTTTCGGATTCGGATTCATTACATCTTTTGCTTTAGTGATATTTAGCCTGTCGAAGTTTTTTTCTAGTGAGCGTCTTATGTCTCCGTCAGTAATTATTCCTGCAATTTTAGTTTTATTCGTTACGCATGCACATCCAAGACGTTTCGACGATATCATGAAAATAACATCTCGGAGATCATAATTCACTTCGACCAGTGGAAGGTCGTCATTTTTTACCATCAGGTCCTCCACTTTCAAAAGCAATCTCTTTCCCAGTGTACCGCCCGGATGAACCATTGCAAAATTTTCCGAAGTGAACTCCTTTTTCTGCAGCAATGCTATCGCTATTGCATCTCCAAGGACAACAGCAGCAGTGGTGGAAGAGGTCGGCGCAAGATTGTGCGGACATGCTTCTTCCCTTACCGAAGCATCCAAAGCAATGTCCGATAGTTTCGACAGCTCGGAATGCATGTCACCAATTATCGAGATCAGCTTGATGTTCAGGGATTTGAAATTGGGAATAAGCTGCTTGATTTCACCGGTGTCTCCACTTTTCGAAATTACCAGAGCAACATCTTCCTTTCTGACAACTCCCAGATCTCCGTGAAGACTGTCGGCAGTGTGTAAAAAAATTGAATATGTTCCGGTGGAATTAAACGTTGCTACGATCTTTTGTGCAATTATACCGGACTTTCCTATTCCGGTCACAACAACTTTGCCTTTGCATTTGTAAATGACATCCACTGCTTCTGCAAACCTTTCCTGAAAATCATGATCTTTAAATCTTCTTTCAAGATCCGCTACAGCTTTTTTCTCAATCGATACAACGCGTCTACCGTTGGCTATTATCTCTTTTTGTCTGTCGGCTTTACTCATTTATACCGTATATAGCATTTTAATAATTGGATATAATAATTAATATACATTTTTTAATAAATAGATTTTTGAATGATCAAAAAGAATGATGAGATTGTAGTAAAAATTTCTGAGCTTAATTCCGAAGGAAAAGGTGTTTCAAAACTAGAGAACGGATTTGTGATTTTTTCCGCAGGTACACTGCCCGGAGATGAGGTGTTAATATATATCCGCAAAAAAAAGTCGAACTATGCAGAAGCAAAGCTGATAAAAATAATTAGCAAGTCAGGAAACAGGATTGATCCTGTTTGTCCATACTTTGGGATATGCGGAGGATGCAAGATTCAAAATTACAGTTATTCAAAACAATTAGAATTTAAGACTAGACTTGTAAAGGATGCGTTTGAAAGGATCGGGAAATTTACTGGATTAACTATTCCTGAAGCATTGAAGAGTGATGATGTTTTTTATTACAGAAACAAAATGGAGTTTTCTTTTTCCGATGATGCGTGGTTGACAGATGCGCCGGGTCAAATGATTATCCCTCCTAACCCCCACTTGCAAGTGGGGAATGCTGAGACATTTATAACTTTGCAAAACACCACTTATAAAGGGGAGCAGGGGGGATGTAATGCTTCAAAGTTTGCACTCGGCTTACATGTCCCCCGGTTTCATTCCAAAATAATTGATATTGAAGAATGTTTCCTGCAGTCAACTGTATCAAATGATATATTAAATTTTACACGGGATTTTTTTAAGAGCCGTAATATTTCGTTGTATTCTACAAAAACGCAGTGCGGATTTTTGCGATTTCTAATAATAAGACAAAGCAGAAATACAGATGACCTTATGGTTAATATAATTACATATGATTATAATAAAGAATTAATAAATGAATATTCTGACAATTTGAGAACCAGCATACCGTATATCACTACAATCATTAACTCAATTTCCAGCAGCAAAGCACAGGTAGCCAAAGGTGAGAGGGAATATATTTTGTCGGGGAGTGGATTTATAACTGAAAAGCTTAAAACTGATTCGGGTAAGGAATATCAGTATAAAATTTCTCCGGGTTCTTTTTTTCAGACAAATACTTTACAGGCGGAAAAACTTTTTAATACAGTGGTTGAGCTGGGAGACTTCAGAAAGTCCGATAATGTTCTTGATCTTTATTGCGGTGCAGGCTCTATTTCTATTTTTATTTCCGGGCTTGTGTACAAAGTACTGGGAATTGAGCTGGTAAATGATTCTATTGTTGACGCAAAAATAAATTCACAGCTTAATGAGGCTGAGAATACTGAATTCATTACTTCCGACATAAAGGACTTTTTTGAAAATTACAAAACTATTTCCGGTTATAATAAATTAATTCTTGATCCGCCGAGATCAGGCCTTCATCCCAGGATATGCGAAATACTTTCAGAAATGAAATTTGAAAAAATTATTTATGTGAGCTGTAATCCTCACACACAGGCAAGAGATCTTCAGATAATATGCAATAAAGGAAATTATGAAATTGAAAAATTACAACCTGTCGACATGTTTCCTCATACTTATCACGTTGAAAATGTTGTATGCCTGGTAAATCTTTGAACAAATGTTATATTGATACTTTACAATCTCATTTTTGAAATTTACTGGTTTTAATTATGGCTCAAAACTTAAAATCCCAGTTTAACATTCAGCGAAAGTTTCGCCAGCGCATAATTATCACATCGATTATAGCCATTCTGATTTTTGGATTTTCAATTTCAATCGGTATAATCGGATATCATTTCTTCGCACATCTGCCCTGGGTGGATGCATTCCTTAATGCTTCTATGATACTTGGCGGAATGGGACCGGTAGATATACTTGACAACAATACTGCAAAAATATTTTCAGGCTGTTATGCACTCTTCAGCGGAGTAACATTTATCTCAAGCATGGCAATTTTCCTAACGCCTCTTATACACTGGTTCCTGCATAAATTTCATGCGGATATTGAAGATGCGGAAAATAATTAAAGAAAATAAATTAATTCGAAAGATAAATTTATGTGATGACAGAAAATAAACCGGTTTTAATAATTGACGATGAGAAAAATTTAAGATCTTCTTTCGAAAATTTTGTCGCTTGAAAATTATGATGTTACTTCTTTTGGATCTGCGGAAGAAGACTGCTTCTTATTGTTACCGCATCAGCAATATATTGAAGATCATCCTGTATAAAATATTTATGTATTTTTTTTAAAATAAATTTATAACAATCTTTATGAAAATTATTTACAAACAAAATACAAAACTCCTTTTTATTAAAATATTACTGATATTATTTTCAAGCTCAGAAATGTATGCTCAGGAATTCAAAGTTTCTGCATACGTCGAGGCATATTATGCTTATGATAACGATAAGAATGGCATTCAGCTCAGACAATTTTCTTCAGTAGCTCCTGTAAGAGACGAATTCAGAATTGATCTTGCACAGGTAACCGGGAAATATACTTCTGAAAAGATCAGAGGGACAGCAGTTCTGCAATTTGGTGATATTCCAAAATATAACTGGCCACAGGCACCAAATGAGTATCTGCAGTATATTCAGGAAGCTAACGTGGGCTTCAGTCCTGTAAAAAACTTGTGGGTTGATGTTGGTTACTTTCTGACACACATTGGAGGAGAAGGAGTGATCAGGAATAATTATTTAAGCTCTATAACACTTTTAACCGTTTATGAACCGTTTTTTCAAAGCGGGATCAGAGTCTCTTATGACTTTTCGCCAAAGTTTTATGGTTCTGTATATTTATTAAATGGCTATAATGTTCTTGCAGACAATAATAAAAATAAATCCGGAGGACTACAGTTAGGATTCAAGCCAACACCTCAAACGGAAATCATTTATAATAATATAACCGGCAATGAACAGGCGGCAGGAAGTATCGGTAAGACAAGAATTTATAATGACCTGGTTATAAAGCATTCCCTTTCTAATAAAGTTGATCTTTTATTGGGACTCGATTATGCAGTGCAGGAGAAATCAAAATTAACTGATACTACAAAACCGGCAAATGTGTTCGCGGGTTTATTATCAATAAGGTATAAAATAACACCGAAATTTTTTATAATTGGAAGAGGCGAATTCTATAAAGATGACGATGGAATTTTGTCTGGGACATTCGCTGATTCATCCGGATCTCCAAAGGGGCTTAAGGCAAGCGGATTTACTATTGGTATAGAACACAGTCCGTTTGATAATACATTCATAAGAGCCGAAGCAAGATATCTTAAGACGGGTAATTCCCTTAATATTTTTTCTGACGGAACAACCCGGCGTGATTACAGAACGGAATTAATGTTAACATCAGGGGTGGAGTTTTAAGAAGTTTATTAAATAATGATGATTGACATTTATTTTGTCGATGGGATACTCTACTTTATTTAAAGTGTTATTCGAACAATGAAAAAATTTCCGGCACCATCATGTAATTCCTGTAAGGCGAGATTGGAATCTGTATTTTGTAAACTTCCTGAACAGGAATTAAATGATCTATCCATTCAAAAGCACTGCAACTATTTCGAGAAGGGTGATACTATTTTTAGCGAAGGCAACATGCCGAATGGGCTATTCTGTATAAATAACGGCAGAGTCAAAGTTTATCAAAGCGGTTCGGACGGGAAGGAGCAGATCATACGTCTTGGCAAAGACGGAGATATACTGGGCTACAGGGCTTTGATCAGCGGCGAAGGGTATTCAGCATCCGCAACTGCTATAGAAGATTCAAAGGTTTGTCTTATTCCTAAAGATGTTTTTTTCAAGCTGCTCACTGGCAATTCCGATGTTACTACCAAAATTATGAAACTGCTTGCCCACGAATTGAAAGATGCAGAGGACAAGATTACTGATCTGGCGCAAAAGCCTGTCATTGAAAGACTTGCCGAAGCCCTCCTTATGCTTAAAGAATATTACGGTTTTGAGAAGGATGATAATTCCCTGAACATCACAGTTACCCGCGAAGAGATCGCCAATATTATCGGAACTGCAACTGAAACAACTATCCGTCTTCTTTCAGACCTTAGAAAACAGGGCATCATAGAGCTTGACGGGAGGAAAATAAAAATTCTAAAAAGCAGCGCTCTTATAAAGCTTGCTAATCTTTACGAATAAATCAAAATAGATTCAAGACCGGGATCTGATTCGTAAGCTGAGATATTTAAGGATCCAAAGACGAAAATTATCATCAAGCTCAATTAAAATTAAAAAATCATTTTTTCGTACCGAAATTAAGTCTGTCTGCTGCAATGTAAAAACTGATTTGCTGTAATGAACACAGGTTAAGGCATCCTCTACTCCGATCAGTTCCCCGGGACCCATAAAACCTAATGATTCATTCTTCTCATTAATTAGTTTCCTTATGTCAACTTTTCCAGATAAAATAAAATATATATTCTTAACCGGATCATCTTCTGCATAAACTAATGTGCTCTGTCCCAGCGAAATAAATTTCTTGTTAATTTTTGACAGTATTTTATTAATATCAAAATCCTTTAAAAAAGAATTAGAATATTTTTCGAACATAGTATGTTAATAATTATCAAACTTATTCTTTAACCGCGATATATTAGAAATGAGAATTCCGATCCCGCTTAAATGAATCCAGCCTTACAAATAAAATTTGCATTATCTGTGTTCAGCTAACATCATGAAAAAATTGTCAAGCTGTTTTACTTCTACTTTAAATTTCTCTGTTATCTGATATAAAAAAAAAGCAGAACCAAGCAATAAAATATATACTGATACTAATGTAAGTATTTTATCGACATTATAAGATATCAGACATTTTTAAGAAAAATTATTATCATGATCAGATACAGCAGGGCAGCGGCGATGACAGCAATGAGTGCAGTCCTGAATAGAAAACTGATTTTATTTCCGGCTGCCGAATATATCCCGGTAGAAACTATATTGAGAGTTTGTAACTTTACAGCTTTTATTTCTATAACTTTGTCCTCCATATCACCCAGGAAAATTAAGACATAGAATACCGAAGTGACCAATAACAATACTACAAACAACATTACCTGCGTGTAGGTATCTATTTCAGAACCTTTACCGGTACCCTGTGCGGATGCGGATTGCAGAAAAATAAACATCGTTATAAACCCTGCGGATATTTTTATTATGTTTGACATATGAGTTTTATTTTTTATAAATCTGTCCTTTGTGAATTCAGACCGGTTGTAATCCAGTTAATATTCTGTATTTTTTCCTTATTGATACAAATACAATCATCATTACAATCAGAATCAAAAAAGATGCTATGCTTAGCCACATGAGCCATTTGAAAGATGCGCCTGAGCTTTCATTAACCGAATCACCAACAATAACTACCCCACGCATATAAGGATGAGGAGTGCACATATATTTATAATCTCCGTCTTCCTTAAATGTGACCTGAAAACTTTCTGCATGAGCAAGAAGAGGAGAAGTGAATGGCTGCGTTCCTTCATACAATGCTACATTATGAAGTCCTCCGAATTCTCCTTCCATATAAGAAAACACATCCTCGTTTATCCATTTCACTGTAGTGCCCGGAACGATCTTTATGGTCTTGGGGAAAAATGAGTTGCCAATGATCTTTACAGTAACTTCTTTTGTTTCGCTGCCATATACCTGAGGAGGGTCAACATCGGGACTTCCAGGCTCAAACGGCGATATGGTTCTTATTATTTTTGATTTTAGATCAGCCATCTGCTTGACATCATAATTTGGCCCATCTGCAGTTATTGTTAATGGGGTTTTAGCGTTTCGGTCACAGGAGAGAATTCCGATCGCTCCCCTGTCAGCGTTTCCAACGGAATGATCGAGCATAACATACGAGCCTTCGTCCGGTGGCATTCGAAATTCAATGACCCAGGAATCCGATGGACCCGCTGTTACTGTCTGACCTCCCGGAGTTGGCAGATCAGGATTTCCCTGAAAGTAAATATAATCCCATATTATACCAACTATATGAAAAGTTGCGAAATGATTAGGACCTACATTTAAATAATTTATCCTTACATAATCACCTGGCTTTGCCTTGATAGGCTCTTCAACATATCTGAAAAGTTTACCGTTAAACATGGTGTATATTGATTTGCCTTCAATAGCATCTTTTCCGCTTGAATAAAGCTCACTTTGCAAAAGATATATTTCTACGTCCGGCTTTTTTTTCAATATCTTTTCCAGCTTATACTGAGCTTTTGGTTTTACAACCATCATTCCGAATTGACCAAAAAGTATGTGCATTGGAATTGCATGTCCTCCCGGAGCACAATGATACATATAAATTCCGGGGTGTGTTACGCGAAACAGCATCGACTTGGTTTCGCCGGCATTTATATGCCCAAGATACTTTGAGGTCTGCGTATACGCTGCATGGATTGAAGCTCCATGAGAGACTTTCCCTTTATTAACTACAGTGAATTTTACTATGTCCCCCTCATCAACAATTATAGTTGGACCGGGAATTGACCCGTTAATTGTAAAACCTTTGAATAAAACTCCTCTTCCTATATATGCCTCACCTTCGGATAGTTCGATTGTAACTTCCTTATCAAATTTGGAATCCTGTGGAACATAGCTTGTTGGAGGAAGAGGAAGACTATTGTCCCTGTTAATAATTTCAATGAAATCATTTGGACCGGAAGTTTTCTGCTGTACCTGTTGCGAATTATCTGTCTGATTAAAATATGATATCG
>JBDTWU010000161.1:0-8126 GCA_040006535.1 bacterium
CCGTTTAAATGTGTATTTTATAGTAATTGTTAACTAATTTTATTTGTGTCATTCCCGCGAACGCGGCAATCCAGGAACATACAAGGTTCTAAAGATCAAAAGACATAAGGACAGTTCATTCAGAGCACTCATCTCATCGCTCAATGATCTCGCGTTGAAATTTTTAAAGCGTCCTGCAATAACCTTTATTGTATTTAATGTCCAAATTCAAATAAGTATATTTGTACATATGAAAATAAGTTTAAACTGGCTCAAGGAATATATTCCCGATCTTAAATTTGAATCTGTCCAATCACTCACTGATAAAATGATCTCGACAGGTCTGGACATTGAAGGGGTGGAAGATGAAGGTAAATTATATAATAATTTTGTGATCGGTGAAGTCATTGAAAAGCAAAAACACCCGAATGCAGATAAGCTCAGCATTTGTAAAGTAAACGTCGGCGACAAGATTCTCAGAATTGTATGCGGTGCTCCGAATGTAGAAAAAGGGCAGATGGTTTGTGTCGCGCTTATTGGTGCAGTAATTCCGAACGGCAATTTTGAAATCAAGAAGTCAAAGATACGCGGCGAATTATCTGAAGGTATGATATGCTCGGAAAGAGAACTGAATATGTCTGATGATCATGAAGGGATTTTAGTGTTAGGTGCCGGTGCAAAAGCAGGTGAAAGCTTCGCGGAATATATTAATGCAAACGATGTAATTTTTGAGATTGGAATTACACCTAACCGCGGAGATTTGTTTTCACATTTCGGAGTGGCAAGAGAAGTTGCAGCATTATACGGGAAAAAAATTTCTATTCCCGAAATTAAAATCAGCGAAAGTGAAATCCCAACAACAGACCTTATAAAGATTTCTATCGAGAATTCCGAATTGTGTAAAAGATTTGCAGGAAGAGTGATCAGAGTCGTGGAGAATAAGGAATCACCTGACTGGCTTAAGAAAAAACTGACTTCAATAGGATTAAGACCAAAAAATATAATTGTTGATATAACAAATTTTGTAATGTTTGAGACCGGGCAACCACTGCATCCATTTGATTATGACAAGATCCGAGGAAAAGAGATTATCGTAAAAACTGCAAACGAAAAAGATAAATTCACTAGCCTTGATTCGAAGGAGAGAGTTTTGAATTCCGGTTCACTTATGATCTGTGATAATGAAGGATATTCAGGAATAGCAGGAATAATGGGAGGGAAAGATTCAGAGATCACTAATGAAACCAAAAACATATTTCTCGAATCAGCATACTTCGATCCGGTTTCAATCAGAAAAAACTCAAAACGGCTCGGCCTTCAGACAGATGCTTCACAGAGATTTGAAAGAGGAGTGGATATGAATATGGTAGAATATGCTTCATTAAGGGCAAGCCAGCTTATGCAGGAATTAGCCGGAGGTAAAATTTCAATTGGATTGTATGATGTTTATCCTGAAAAATTTGAAAGAGCTGAGATTGGATTAAGAACAAGCAAAGTAAATCAAATAACAGGTTTGGAATTAAAAGATGAAGACATAATTAATTTGCTGGGGAAAATTGAAATTACTTTTTTAAGAAAAAGCACAGACAAATTAATATTTGAGATTCCTGAATTCAGAAGACTTGATCTGCAAAGGGAGGTTGATCTGACAGAGGAAGTTGCCAGATTGTACGGCTATGATAATATTGAAGGTGATACACATTTCAATGTTAACATATTGAATAACGGAATTTATGGAAATTCAAATATACATAAATTAAAAGAAATTTCTAATCATCTCATAGGAAGGGGGTTTAATCAGATACTTACCGATTCCCTTGATGATGGAAAAGAAATTAACATTTTCTCCGCTAAAAAAGTAAAGCTTGTAAACTCCGTTTCATTTGAAATGAATTCACTGCGCAGTAATCTGATACACGGAATGATGAAAGTGATCAGCAATAATTTTAACAACTCCGGAAAACATATTTCTTTGAGGTTATTCGAAACAGGGAAGACATTTTCAGATAACGGCGATAAGTTTACAGAAGAAGAGCGGTTGATTATTGCTTTAGCTGGCAGAAGGGATTCGGAAATAATTTACGGAGGGGATAATAATTTTGACCTGTTCGATATTAAAGGAGAGGCAGAAATGTTTTTGTCTAAATTGAATCTTGAAAATTTTGCATTATTTTACTATTATAACGAAACGTTAGATGGCACAAGGATAGACATTCGGTTAAGTGATGAATTGATTGGCAATATTTATAAGGCAGATAGCTCTTTGAAAAAAGAATTTGAGATTGAAAGTGATGTTTATATTGCCGAATTTTATCTTGACAGGATATTCACGAAGATTAATTCAGCAAAGCATTTTAAAGGAATTTCAAAATTTCCGTCCGTTAAAAGAGATCTTGCAGTTGTAGTCGATTCAAAACTCAGCTATAATGACCTCAGAAGTAATATTCTAAAAAGCGGAGGCGAAATGCTGTCAAATCTTTTGCTGTTTGATATGTATGAAGACCAAAAATTAGGAGAAAACAAGAAGAGTCTGGCATTCACCATGGAATTTTCTTCAAAGGAGAAAACAATGACAGATGAAGAAACCAATAAAATTGTGAATAAAATTATAAGTGATTTACAAAAAAATTTAGGAGCAACGCTCAGAACATAAGCATTCATAAAATATGCTAATTAAATGGGTCAAAAGGCTAACGATATAAATAAAGATTTTAAAGATCAGAAGAATTTATTAAGAAACTCATTCGAAGATCTTTTATCAAAAGTTAAAGTATTAATTTCAAAACTTAAGGATGTCAAAAATGAGACCATATTACTAAAGGAAAATCTAAAGAACTTAAACTTAAAAGTATCAGAATTAAAATTACAGCATACAAAATTAAATACAGAAATAATAACCAAGGATAAAGAAATTTCGGATTTAAAAAATTCGGTATTAAATTCGATGCATAACAAGATTCCTTTGAAAGACAAGGATTCGGCAAAAACAAGGATAGAAGAACTCATTACACGAATAGATACACATCTGTCTCAATATGATGAAGATGAAAGATGAAGGGATTGAAGGGAAATGTTTGACTTATTGAAGTTTTCAAATTCACATGTAATATAAATCATCTATTGAAAAATGAACCAAAAAGAAATCAGAGTTAAGATATTCAATAGTGAGTACAATCTGCAGGGAGAAAATGCAGAAAAAGTGGAAAGGATTTCGGATTATCTTGATGGAATTATGAACAGGATAAACAACGAATCTCCAAACCAATCTGAAGAAACAATAGCAGTGGTCTCGGCATTAAATATTGCCGAAGAATATTTCAAAGAAAAGGATTATAAAATTGATATGGAGAAAGATTATTCGAACCTATTGGATGAGCTTAATACAAAGGTGAGATCAATTTCCGAATTAATAGATGAAAATCTGTGAATTGAATTAGATCGTTCGTTCTTTAAATAGAGTCTTGGTTTTAAAAACCGCACAGACAATAGTCAAACATTATAAAAAACCAACAGGTTTAGCTATATGGGAGGAAAGCTCAGGACTAATGTTAATTACAGGCCTCGTCCGGATTCGTCTGGAATTTGCTGATGCTGAATAAGTATCAATAGTAAGCAGAGGAAGCAAAAGACATTCTGGCACCACCCACCGTTATATAGGAAAAGGTTTTTTTGTAACCTTTGCGCTATTACGCGTCTGCTGCGGTTTTTTTATTTAGAAAATTTATTGAAACCATTTAAACCTATTTCAATTTGCTCACGGATCAAGTGAGACACAGTTATTTAAAAAATTAAACATATATTTAAAAATACGTATTGGAGATAAAAAATTATGGATTTAGAATTATATATATTAGTACCGGTTTTGGTAGCTTTATGCCTCCTGACTTTTTTCCTGGGCTGGTATTTAAACTCACGGGCAAATAAAATAAAATTAGAAGGTGCGGAAAGCGTTGCAAAGAAAATTATATCTGATGCAGAATCAAATGTAAAAGAAAAGATAGCAGCTGCTAACAAGAGGTCGATGGAAATATTGTCAGACTCTGAAAAAACTTCTCAGAATCTCAAAAAAGAAAAGCTTCTTGAAGTAAAAGATGAATTCTACCGGAGAAAACAAAAGTTCGACGAAGAAATAAAGGAAAGAGAAAAGGATATTATAAGTGAAGAGAAAAAAATAAAAGCAGAAAAAGAGCTGGTCGAAAAAATAAAATCAGATTACAGTAATTCGGAGTCAAAGCTTTCCAAGCTTCAGGATGAATATCAGATTAAATTAAAAGAATCTTTAGTAAAGACAAATGAGGCTGATTCTATTATTAATCAGTATTCTGAAGTTCTTGAGGAACAGAAGATCAAGCTCCACAGAATCTCCGGGCTTAATGAAGAAGAAGCAAAGAAAGTTCTTTTTGAAAATCTTATTAACGATGCAAAGCTTGAAGCTGCGATTAAAATTCAGGAAGTGCGGGAAGATGCAAAACTTGAATGCAACCGTATCTCCAAGAATATAATTATACAATCCATTCAAAGAACTGCCTCCGATCATTCGGTGGAGACTACAGTCAGTGTACTTCAGATCAATTCAGATGAACTCAAAGGCAGAATTATTGGTAAGGAAGGAAGAAATATCCGTGCATTTGAAGCTGTTACAGGAGTAGACATCATAGTTGATGATACACCTGAGGCAATAATTATTTCTGGCTTCGATCCATTCAGAAGAGAAGTTGCAAGAGTAGCAATGGAAAGGCTTATCGCCGACGGAAGAATCCATCCTGCAAGAATTGAAGAAGTAGTTGAGAAGGTTCATAAGGAATTGGTGGAAGAACTCATAAGGGTAGGTGAGAATACATTGATAGAAATGGGAATTCAGGGAGTTCACAGAGATATTATCACATTGATTGGCAGAATGAAATTCAGATCGAGCTATGGACAGAACGTTTTAAATCACTCAATTGAAGTCGGACATCTGGCAGGAATAATGGCAGCGGAATTAGGTCTCGATGCACAGATGGCTAAGAGAGCCGGACTGCTTCACGATATGGGAAAAACCATCGACAGGAATATCGAAGGACCTCATGCAATGCTTGGATATGAAGTTGCAAAGAGATGCAAGGAGCATGCAATTATCTGCAATGCTATCGGTGCACATCATGATGAAATGCCTATGGAACATCCTATATCAATTCTTGTACAGGCGGCTGATTCTATCAGCGGTGCAAGACCCGGAGCAAGAAGAGAATCAGTGGAAGCATATTCTAAGAGACTTGAGAAACTGGAGACGATCGCAAAATCATTTGAAGGTGTCGCCAAAACATATGCAATTCAGGCCGGACGCGAAGTCAGAGTCATAGTAGAACAGGAGAGAATAAATGATATTTCACAGGATCAGCTTGCTTCAGACATCGCACATAAAATTCAGGAAGAGATGGAATATCCCGGACAGATAAAAGTAAACGTGATCAGGGAGAGAAGGTCAATTGCATACGCAAAATAATTTGAATACATTGAGGTATTATTAACTTATGAAAACGAAAAAGAAGCTTATAGTCGGAATTACCGGCGGCATCGGTGCGGGAAAAACTGAAGTCTGTAAAATGCTTGCTAAGCGGGGTTTCAAAGTTTTTTATTCAGACCTTACTGCAAAGAATCTTTATATTAGTGATAAAAAACTTGTAGCAGGAATAGTTAAGTTATTCGGAAAAGAAATACTTAATTATAAAGGAAAAATAATTCTTCCTAAATTAAAAGAAAAAATATTTTCAAGTAAAAAAAATTACCAGGCTTTGAACAAGCTTGTCCATCCTGTTGTAATAGAATACCTGAATAAAGAGGCGAAGAAAAGTAAATTTGACATCGTTATAATTGAATCCGCTCTTCTTTTTGAAAGCGGATTTAACAGGGATATGGACTATTTAGTAACTATTTATTCGAATAAGAAAAATCGCGTGAACAGGCTAATGATCAGAGATGAAGCCAGCTCCGGCGAAATTAATAATCTGATGAAATTCCAGATCGATGAGAAGAAAAAAATGGCTATGTCGGATTTTGTGCTGATGAACAATAAAACTCTGGGAGATTTAAAAATACAGGTTGATTTTTTAAGTAAAGTGTTAAAATCCTTAAACCAGCCTTTACCTTAATTTCAGGCGTCATAATAATTATTTTGATTTTGTCCACAGCTTACTTTCACTTCATCTTCAAAAATATTATTTTTAAACATCCCATAATCCGGCAAGAAAGGTAGTTGAAAATTTATTTTTTATAACTGCAATCTTTAACAGATATCATCATGGAGGTGATATGATACTTCTTATCATTTTTTTCCCGGTCTTCTTACAACATAGTCACTGCTCAACTTATATTTACCATGGCAAACATTGTTCTTTACATTTCTCTCATTATCCTTTTGTCTCGTACCTGCCCAATATCCCTTCGCATACTGTTCTTCCCTTATAGTTAAAAGCGCTTCAAAGATAATCACGTGATATCTCCATGCTATTATATCACCTGCTCTAGCTCCGGTAATTTCATTCACTGCAATCACCGGTAAAATATCTCTGAAGTTTGCAGTGTCAAAAAGATCCCTTGACAGCGCATTTACTTCAGGTGTTTTAAAACCCGATTTGTACAAAACGTTCAATGCAAAGATATTACACTTAGTTGAGCCGTTAAGAAAAATCAAATCATTATTAAGCCAGTAAAGGTAGGTTGAATCTACATCAGGCGAATACATTTTATTATTCTGTTCTGACTTAGCAATATTAAGAATTGTATTTCCCTGCTCTGACTCAGATTTTTCCACACTTTCTTTTTTTTCCGAAGTATCTTCTTTTTCTTCTTCATAATCGGAAGAAGATCCGCATCCGTTAAGGTATGTAATTAATAGAAATGAAATAATTATTGAAGATATGGAATTTAATTTCAAATCACTCACCGATCTTTTCTGTTTTAAATTTGCTCCACTGTACTTTTGCAAATTCAAGAAATTCATCCGGGGCGCTATTGAATGAAGGATCAACTTTCATACTCCCCTTCTCAAGATTCTGCCCGTTCATTATGAGATTCATAGAACCTCTCAATGCATATTTCTTTTCACCTTCATGCATGATTAGTTTCAGGGCGTCCGCACTAACATCCCCTTTGCAAGACATTTTATATAGAAAACTGCTTTCACCTGTTCCGTCATTATCGAGATCAGTAATGCTTAATGATTCGTTAATATATGAAAGTGTTACATCGACCGGACAGTCTTTTATGTAATCATATATTTTCCACAGCTGCTTATTTTCCGTCGCACCTGTGAAATAATGATAAGCATACAACTCTTTGGTTCTTTCATCTCTTTTAAATTTTTCTTCGGTTTCAGTTACGAACAATAAATTGTTTCCTGACTTATCTTCCCAGGTTACCATTGCAACGGGAGTGCCGCTGTAGCTTATTTCAGATGGAATTATTTTTATTCCGTACTCTATGTTCCTTACATCTTCTGAAGAAATATTTTTTTTCACCAGGCATTCACTTTTACTTGCATATCCTGCAGAAAGTATTGATAATATTATTAAGATTATTTTCATAAGTAAATATTTAATGTTGTTTTAGCAGAGATGACTTTACTTTCCCACTGTAGATTTATATTCTCAATTAATTTTAGTCAATTTATTTATTTCAGGATTTAAATGATATGAATATGGATTGCTTGTAAACACTGGTTTGAACTTGGATTAAATAAAAAGCTAATTGCAGAATATTAGAAATGAAATTTCCCGGAGAATATTTTATAAGAAATCCTCCGGGTAATATTTGTTCTTCTTTTAAATTCCAAGCCTGGAGAAGTGTTGCAGTAATTTAAAATTCGCCAAACTCATTTAATTAACTTTAAATCTTATGCTCGGTAAAAGCATATATTTTTGTTAAACTGCCCCGGCCTTTTGCTTTGCCAGTTTTCTTTTGAGATAGATGGGAAATACAACAAAATAGCCGATCACCAAAAACAGCGAAGCAATAATGATGAGGAGTTTTAACCATACGGGCATACCTGAATGGCGTGTAATAAAACCTTCAAAGAAAGCGGCGATGAACAGCATGGGAAAGTTAGACAATGCAATGATCAACCCTTCTTTGGCACCTTTTTTCAATGCATCGATCCTTTTGCCACG
>JBDTWU010000162.1:0-4627 GCA_040006535.1 bacterium
GCCAATCGAAATAAAATTATTTGGAAACAACAGGGACAGTATAGAAAATATTTCACAGCAAATAGCAGATATAGTAACAAAGGTCGAAGGCACTGCTGATGTATTTGACGGTATTACAATTGCCGGTCCTGATATTTTAGTGAAACCGGATGAAGTGGTATTAGCTCAATTAGGAATTACTCCTTCTGATTTTCAATTCCAATTACAAACACAAATAGAAGGTTCGGTAGTCAGCAGCTTTATTGACAAAGAGCAGCAAGTTGATATTAGAATGATTTATCCCAATGCCCTAAATACTTCGGTTCACTCTCTTCAAAACAACAGCATTCTTTTGCCCAATGGCTCTTTTAAGTCTTTAAACAGCATAGCAAAAATTGAAATTGAAAAAGGTGCAGCGGAAATTGCCCGTGAAAATCAAAAAATGATCGGAGTAATTACAGCCCGGCTTAATAACCGCGATCTTGGAAGCACCTTAAAAGATATACAATCTGCACTAAATGAAAAATTAATTCTGCCTTCAGGTTTTCACATTGAATACGGCGGCTCATATGCAGAGCAGCAAAAAGCTTTTAAAGAATTATTATTAATTCTTATTTCTGCATCTCTTCTGGTTTTTATTGTTATGCTTTTTCTATTCCGGCAGATAACCATTTCTTTTATTATAATTATTTTGGCAATTCTCGGAGCCTCGGGAAGTTTTATTGCACTTCTAATAACCCACACCCCGTTAAATGTCGGCAGCTATACAGGCATCATTATGGTGATTGGAATAATAGGGGAGAATGCTATTTTTACTTACCAGCAATTCATGGAAGCAATCTTAACTATGGATAAGGAAACAGCTGTTATTTATTCAATTTCAAAACGGTTAAGACCAAATTTAATGACTGCTTCGGCGGCAATAATCGCTCTAATGCCATTAGCATTGGGGTTAGGTACCGGAGCACAACTTCATCAGCCGCTTGCAATAGCTGTGATAGGTGGTTTTATAGTAGCACTGCCTTTGCTGCTTATAGTACTGCCGAGTATGATAAAGTTATTTATAAGAGATGAGAAACCTGAAAATATTGTTTCACAAAAAATTAACAGCGCTGAAGATGGGCTGCCAAATTAATTCCTGCTTTTACTGTCTACATGGAAAATATAAAATGGAATAAATATTTAAACCTTAAAAAGATATTTTGGAGAGGATATACAGATCAAAAAGAAATGAATTGTGTCTGTAAAAAAAAACTTTTGAAAAGAAGCTTTTCAAACTGTTTCCTGTAAACTTAAATAGAATTTAAACAATACTATAAAGTGAAGGTTGATCAGACGTTTAGTTGTTTCCGCTGAATGGATTTCTTTTTCGGGGTACCCTTGTTTGTACAAAAGGTTTGGAGAAACCCGGTTTATTCTTTTGGGTATCGGCGGCTTTTATTAATGCCAGGATTGAATTATAAAATAGCTCATTCAGCTTTTCCTGAGATCCATCTTCATTAAGCTTTCCGGAATACTTTGTATAATCTTCTTTTAATTTTTTTTCGATTTCGTGTAACTTTATCACATTTTTGATTTTAAGTTTGTAAACGGTATTTTAAAATTTAAATACGTGCTGAATTTCTCCGGGGTTAGAAATATCAGAGGATTATTTTTTGATTGATTCTGTTGATTTGGTTTAATTAATATATATTAAACAAAATTAAATTACGACTAAAGAATTTAGATATGCTTATTAGTAGTTTGGATCTTCCTTCTCAATTTTTGTTCATCCAATCTGAACTTTGCAAACATCTTACCTTCAATAAATAATACCGGAATCTTTTCCTTATATTTTTCGAAAATATCTCTGCTTATTTCAATATTTATTTCTTCCATATCAATTTCAAGAGCAGGGTCGTTTTTTACATTCGCAACGATAAGTTTCATATCATCACAAAGATGGCATCCGGGTTTTGTAAATAAAGTAAGTTTTGTCATATAGGGAAGCTCCTGAGCCTGGCGATGAACAGAAATAAAATTTGTTGTTCAAACAGTTTTAACGGTTTGCTTTTTACTGATTATTCCCTGTAAAGATTTCTCTTTACCCAATCTTAAAAATAGCAACATCATTCCGGAAAATATCATTATAACAGAAATTATTTGTGCCTGTGAAAGGCCGATCGTAACAATTGGATTTAATCTGATAAACTCTACTATAAACCGTTCAACTCCGGAAAGAATAAGATAGTAAGCGAATATTATTCCGGTAGTCTTATATCTTTCCCTGTTCTTCCACAGAAACATGAAGATCAGAATTGCAGCAATGAATTCATATATTGGAGTTGGATGAACAAGAATTCCCTCCTTTGTTGGAACTGTTCCATTTTTATAACTATAACCTAAAAACTCCCATACAGTATTGTTTACATTAATTCCATAATCACCATCACCTGAAAGATGACAGCCAATTCTTGCGAGACCGTAAGCGATCGCAGTACCGGGAGACATCAAATCTAATATCCGGAGTATCGATAATTTTTTAACTATACAATATATAAATACAAAAACAAAGGATAGGACAAAGCCGCCATAAAATGTTAAACCGGATGGGGACAGCAAAATATCTTTAGTAAAATATGATGACAGAGGCAGCGCAGTTCCAAAATTCCATTCTTCAAATATATAAAAAATCTTGGATCCCACTATTCCCCCGAGCAACGCAAGAAAAGTAAGTGTTACTCCTATGTTCTCATCCATTCCGTTTCTTTTCAACTCACGATTGAACAAGGAGCTCCCTACAAGAAATGCAATGCCCAGCATTAATCCGTAACTGTAAACCGGAACAGGGCCAATTTCAAATAATTTTGGAAACATTAATCTCCTTCTGTGAAAACATTTATAAATTTCTTTTTTGGATCTAATGTGAGCTTAACTGATTTTGTGGTTACTTTAAACTTTAATATAATTTTACCCTTTGCATATTTTAAAAGCTTCAAAATATATTCTACATTTTTATAATCAAATAGTTTGTACTCGTATATAGCATGGCTGGCTTTAGATATGTCCAGCCGGGGAGCCGATAATCCCTCTATATTAAATTGCAATTCTTTTTTTTCGAGGTTGATCTTCGGAATAATGTTTATTCTGTATGCGAAATTTTCAAATATTTTCTTAGTCCGGAATTCGAAAAGCAGAAAACCCTTATTTAGAATTTCGTCATGACCTTTGGAAATATTAAGCTCATATTCATAATCTAATTTATCCGGACGTACTGCTCTTGTTCTCATTGGTAATATATACTTTTAAGTTTTCAAAATTCGGAATTTCTGTTTCGGAACTGTCGGACATTTTCCTTAACTTAACAGATTTGTTTTTCAGCTCATCATCTCCCATTACAACTACGTATTCAGCATTAAGCCTGTTTGCTTCTTTCATCTGAGATTTAACACTACGGTTTAAAAAATCAGTTTCACATCTGATCCCCGAATCTCTTAATTCATTTATTAATTTTAATGAGCATACTTTAGAATCGTTCCCGATAGTTACAATATATAAACTGATTTTTTCCTCAGCCTGAAATTCAAAATCAGATGACTGAAGTATCATCATCATCCTTTCTATACCGGCAGCGAAACCAATTGCCGGAGTTGACTTTCCGCCGAGCTGCTCAACTAATAAATTATATCTGCCTCCTCCAAGCAGTGAATTCTGCGATCCTAAGGCGTCGGAAATAAATTCAAAAGTTGTTGAAGTATAATAATCAAATCCCCGCACAAGCTTATAATCGACTTCGTATTTTATATCAAAAGATTTCAACGATGTCAGTATATTCTCGAAGTATGTTTTAGTCTCATCATTTAAAAAATTGTAAAGGACAGGTGCATCCGTTAATATCTCAAGATCTTTTCCATCTTTTGTATCAAGTATTCTCAAAGGATTTTTTACGAACCTTTTCTGTGAGTCGGGGGAAAGTCCGGATAAATATTTAGAAAGATAATTTTTTAATTCCTTCAGAAAAGCTTCTCTTTCTTCAATTGATCCGATCGTATTTATCTTAATAGTTACATTGCTGATGTGAAACTCCTTCAGAACTGAATTAGCAAGCAATATCATTTCGACATCAGCTAAATAATCAGGACTTCCGATTGCTTCAGCTCCGAACTGGGAAAACTCCCTGAATCTCCCCGCCTGCGGACGTTCACGCCGAAACATATTGCAAATATAAAACAATTTATGAAACGGGGATTCGTTATATAAACTATTTTCAAGATAAGAACGAACTACAGAAGCAGTCATTTCCGGCCTTAAAGTAAATTCATCTTCGTTGAATGAATACATTTCCTTTGATACAATATCAGTTTCTTCACCTATTCCGCGTTTAAATAAAGCAGTTTTTTCAAAAGCAGGTGTCCGGATTTCTTTATAATTGAATCTCGAAAAGATCCGGCGAAGTTTGTTTTCTAAAAAAGTTCTTTGAAATGCTTTCTCAGGAAGAAGGTCGTATGTACCCTTTGGCTTTTGGATTAACATTAATTAAAAATAATTTTTTAATGTGATTAAATAAATACAATTATTTATTTTAAACGCCGACTAATCAGCCACGACCCAATTATTAGAAAGCTTATTTCATATCATCAGTATTATTTTTTTTCGTTTGAAAAGCTTC
>JBDTWU010000163.1:0-4498 GCA_040006535.1 bacterium
TCACTTTTCATAAAGCTCGAAGATTTTTTAAACAACGGGAAAAATTTTTACAAATCATTTTTTTTTCTCGTTGTTTTTTTATGTGCAGTCAAACTTCCCTCACTTCTTACATCCGACATTCAGCCCTGGGACGAAGGAATGTATGCAGCACGTGTATTGTCCATTCATACATACGGCGATTTCATTGATCAAAGCTCTCATTCTGCAGGCGGATTCTATTCTGCATCTCATCCGCCGCTACTTATATGGATAGGATATTTCGCAACACTTGTATTCGGAGTCAACTCCATCACTCTTAAGCTGGTTATTTTTATCTTCTCGCTTTTATGTGTTTATTTGATTATGACGCTGGGAAAAAATCTGTTTAGTATCTCAGCAGGTTTTTATGCAGCCCTGATCTTTTGCAGCGACATAATCTTCACTGTTTTTTCACAGAGATTCCAGTTTGATATTCCATATACTTTTTTTATTCTTCTCTCATTTTATTTATTCTTTCTTTACAACGATACACAGGATTTTAAATATATTATTTTAAGCGGGATATCGCTTGGCTGCTGCCTGATGACAAAGATTCTGGTTGGCTTTTATATTCCGATGGTTTTGTTTATAAGTTTTTTTCTGATCCGGGATAAAGTTAACTTCAGGCTCAAAGATATTTTTATTTTAACTTTGACCGGAGTGAGTATTGCAGCGCCATGGCATGTTTATATGATAGCACAATATGGAAGCGCATTCACGGATTATTTTTTTAAATTTCATGTGTATGACCGTGCACTGCAGGGTGTCGAGATGAATGAGAAAAGCTCAGGAATATTTTATCATGTTAATTATCTTCTTTCTATAATACCCTACAGCGTGCTGGCATTTGTTAGCTGCCTGGAATATTTAAAAAATATTAAAAGCTTAAGCTGGCAAAAGATATTTATGCTTGTCTGGTTTATCACCGGACTATTGATACTTACATTTTTCAAGACCAAACTGGAAGCATATATACTGATGATACTTGTGCCGGGCTGCTTCCTGATCGTGCAGTATATCAGAGAAATTAATAATGTGAAAGTAAATATTAAGTCAGTAACAATTTTTGTTACCATCTTTAATATTATCTGGTTTGCCACAGAGCACATAAGACCCGGAATGAAATTATATATCAGTCAGAGCAATAAGATTTTCTCCGCGGTTATAATAGCCGGACTCGCTTTGATTTTTTATTTCCTGAGCAGATTTTTAGCAGATAAAATTGAACTAAAAAAAACATATTATATCTTTATATTGATTTTCTTTTTTGCAATAAATTTTTATTATTTAGTCCGCATTCCACCATGGGTAAACGGATTTAAATTATCTGGAGTGAAGGATTATATTGACAGGAGCGGAAATAAAAAAATAATTTATGTCGGAAGCAATTCCCGCTTCAATCCCCAGTTCAGTTATTATTTCATTGAACCGGATTTAAACAAAACCAATCCTGAATATGAATTTAAATTCGAAGACACTAAAGAAGGTTACGAAGTTATTAAAGATAAATTAAGTAACCCGGTGAATAAAAATTTTTTTATAATTGTTGAAAAGGATCAGATCAGCCGTTCCGTATATGATTCCTCTGAATTATTTATTCCCGCTGAAAGCAGGTTAATCCTTAAAGATACGGGCTATGAATTATATGAGAACTGATCTATGATTGAAGTATTAAAAGTGAATGATATTGAGAATGAGATCGAATGGAAAGAGTTTCTGAGGAACCAGCAGAATTTATTCTTTGATCACAAATTCAATTCTTATAATAATGTATTTAAGAAAAATATAAAATGGCATCATCTTAAAATTAAAGATTCAAAGCTAAACAAGGTTCTGGCTGTAATGATCGGATGTGAAAGGGAGATCAACGCAAAGTTGAGCTATGTTTCCTGTGACGGGGTGAGCTTCGGCGGCTTTCTCTGGAAAAAAAAGATTGATCTGCTCACTTATATGGAGATTGTAAAAGAGTTCAAAGATTATTTAATAAAGAATAATTTTAAATACTGCATTTTAAGAAATCCTCCTTTTCTATATAATAAATCGCCAAATGAAGAAACTGAATATGCTTTGTTAAAGTCAGGGTTTGCAGTTACAAATATCTCTATATCAAATATAATTGATCTGGAAGAATTTGAGTTCAAGAAAATATCAGAGACAAAGAAGCGGTCTATAAAAAAATCTTCAAAGGATATTAGTGTGAAGATTATTGAAGAAAAATTAGACAGTGATAATTTCAGGGAATATTATAATATACTTCTTGAAAACCGCGAATTAAAAAATGTAAGCCCCACACATACCTTTGAGGAATTAATATATCTGAAAAACCATCTTATGGATGAAATTATATTATTTGCTGCGATCATTGATTCTAAGCTTGTAGCAATATGCATTTTATTCTGCATTAATAAGGACATGATCCTGAATTTCTATCTGGCCTGTGATGACAAGTATAAAACGGAAGGCGTGTCGGAATATATATTGTACAAATCAATTGAGTGGTCAAAGGATAAGGGATATAAATATTATGACATCGGGACGTCGGATACTGACGGAAAATTAATTGCAGGTTTATTTGCTTTCAAGAAAAAATTTCTTGCTAACGGATTTTTAAGAAAGACTTACGAGCTCAACATAAATTAAATGTAAACAAATTGAATCTAAAAAATAAAAGAATATTATTAACAGGAGGAGCAGGATTTATCGGCAGTACACTGGCAGATAAATTAATAAATGAAAATGAAATTCTGATCTATGATAATTTCTCCCGGAACTCCATCAAATATAAAAAAATCCGATCAAAGAATCTTAAGATCGTAAAAGATGATGTTCTAAATGCCGGCGCTTTAAAAGAGCAGTGTGAAGATTTCAAGCCTCAGATTGTTATTCACCTTGCAGCAATTGCAGGAATAGATACGGTAATTATTAATCCGGTCAAAACTCTCGATGTTAATATCAACGGAACCCTGAATTTATTAAAAGGACTTGAAAAATATTCCGACCGTCTGGAAAGATTTCTTGATTTTTCCACCAGTGAGGTGCTTGGTGCTTATGCGTATAAATCAAGTGAAAAGTCTGATACTAATTTTGCCCCCGTAGGTGAAGGAAGATGGACATATTCAATCAGCAAAGTTACAGGCGAACATCTTGTTCACAGCTATTACAAGCAATTCGGTTATCCTGCAGTCACTTTAAGACCATTCAATATCTATGGTCCCGGGCAAGTCGGTGAGGGTGCTATACAAATATTTATTAAGAATGTTGTGAGGAATAAAAATATTGAGATACACGGAGACGGCGATCAGATAAGATCATGGTGTTACATAGATGATATGATCGAAGGCATTGATAAATGTCTTATAAATAAAAATGCTATTGGAGAAATATTTAATATTGGAAATCCAAAAGGTACAATTACTATTTCATCCCTTGCAGAAAAGATTGTAACATTGTGCAAATCAAAATCCCGGATAGTTTATATTCCGAAAAATTATGTGGATGTTGAGCTGAGAATACCGAGTATTGAAAAAGCAAAAAAGCTTCTTGGATTTCTGCCGCAAGTGGATCTGAATGAAGGTATATTACAAACATACAAATGGTATAAGAAAAATCTCTAACTATCCGGAAAGGTAAATATACCATGGTCGTTACGTTTGATCTCAAATACCCGCATGACTGCATCTAAATTCAATTTGCCGTAAATATGAGGAAAATCGAAATTGGTATTATACAGATCTTCCCATGCAATAAAGGATTCAACCTTATCTTCATCTATGCATAATAATACAAGATCATTCATTCCCCTGAAAAAATTATTCGCCGATTCTTCCAACTTCTCTAAAGGGGAACAATGAATGAAACCCTCGCTGGAAAGCGATGCTGTTTCATACCATTTATTTTTTAAAGAATCCTCCCATTCTTTTCTCTGAGCAATGTGATAGATCATGTTTTGATTTAATTTGTAGTCAAAATAATATTCATGATATGTAAAATCTCTTTTATATTTTATCTCTCATTCTAAATAAATAAATTTATTATTAAACAAAAAGCTTATTGCCGTTAAAAATCCTACACATCGCTCCTCAGAATTTTGCAGGAATGCCTTATGACTTTGTCAGGATGGATAAGAGTACCGGAGCAGATTCAAGACTGATCACACTATTTAAAAATACTATTAATTTCGAAGAAGATATTTGCTTTAATTTCAGACTGCCCGGCGGCAAAGCAGCTAAAAGATGGCGTGATTCTAAAATCACAAAAACATCATTGCCTGAACTCAAATATAATCAGCCTGATAATATCATTGAGAAAATATATTTCAGCTTGAGAGATGAGAGGAATAAAAACAAAATTAATTCGGCTATAAAAAAATATGATCTGTATGATTATGATATATACCATTTCGACGGCGGGATGGATTTTTTCAGGGATCTCAGATTCGCAAAGGAATTAAAAAAGAGGCAAAAAAAAATTGTCACATGTT
>JBDTWU010000164.1:0-2851 GCA_040006535.1 bacterium
GCTGAACTTAAATTCTCAAAAAACTATTCAGACAGAAGCAGTCGAAGATTTTAAATCACGGCTTGAAAAATTTCTTAAAAAAAAATCTGTTAACATTGAGATTATCCTGTTCGATGAAAGGTTCACAAGCAAAATAGCCGAATGCTGCGTAAGAAATTCGGGATTAAATAAAAAGAGAAAGCACGAGAAAGGTCTTATTGACAGCGCTTCCGCGCAGATAATCCTGCAGGATTATATTGATAGTCAGAAAAATAAAATTAATAATACTTAAATGTATTTAGTCGAATTAAATGAACTGATTGAAAACGGTGAGAATGATAAAGTTGAATTCAAAAGAAAATTTACATCACCGGAAAAGATCGCGAAAGAAATGATTGCATTTGCAAATTCAAAGGGAGGAAAGATCCTCTTTGGGATTGATGATAATAAAGATATTATCGGAGTGGAAAGTGAAAAGAGCGAGCTTGAATTAATTTCTACGGCAGCTAAATTTTACTGCGAGCCTGAAATAGAATTCTCCACGGAAATTATGCTAATTAAAAACAAAGATGTGTTAGTAGTTGATATAGAAGAAAGCAAAGTGAAACCTCACCGTCTGCTTACGGATGAACAGGTGGAGCAGGAAATAAAAGTCTATGTCCGTCTTAATGATAAAAGCATAATGGCTTCAAAAGAAACTATCAAGATTCTCCGTAACTCTAACGAAGACACGCCTCCTCTTCAGATCTTTATCGGTGATGTGGAAAAAGCACTTTTTGATTTCCTGAATGTGAATGAAAAAATTACCGTAAAGGGATTTAAAAGACTGGTGAATATTTCCGAAAGACGTGCGAGCAGAACACTGGTTAATTTAGTCAAAGCAAAAGTAATCCGACATCATTATTTTGGTAATGAAGATTACTTTACACTTGTGTAATCGGTGGCCAATACAAATATCAAGTTGGAATACAAAAAATGTTGAAATGGTTTTTAAATAAATCCGGGCAATACGGGGAACATGCCGCAGGGTTCAAAAATTAAAATTGGAATCTATAACTTCATCTGACAGAAAACGTTTTCTTACCGGAATATTTATTGGAATCGGCATTCTTATTTTAGCTGCTCTTGTCACCGCACTGGCATTCCTAATGGTGTCAGTTATTGTATTCGGATGTACCAAGAGCCCGCCGGAGTGGATTTACATGTTTGTATTTGCAGGCTTTCCCATTCCCCTTATAATTATTTCCATAGTCGTTCCCTATTTATACATAAAAAGACAAAGATTACTCTGGATGATCTTCGCACCAATTGCCGGGTTATTTCTAAGTTGTCTGATCTTTTTTATTTGGTTTCTGATTCTTACCCAATATTGCTGAGAAGAAAGGATTCAATATATATAGCCGGGATTTATAAAGGAGAAATTTTTATTGCTCCTTCCTCGCTAATACGGCGAGTATTATCTTTTTGTCTCCGCCTTTATTTCCCCCCTTATAAAGGAGGGTCAGGGATAAACTAAAATATTTAATGCATTAAATTTACCGACATAACTCATGATGTTCATAATTGCTACCGCCTGAGTTCTCCAAAAGCACGAAGCGGCTCAGGCACGACGTGCTCCTTTTAATTTGATTCTCTAAATAAATTTTACAACATAAATCTAACCCTCGTCGAAGCTCTCCCCTTGGTTACCAAGGAACTCCAGCGAATAAATGTTTTTCAAAATATCGTCAGAAAGAGCGATTATGCCAAAGGATATAATTTGAAAGTATTATAATCTCAAATCATAATGTAAGAGAAAGAGCATTGATTGTTTTTCTTATTTTTATTCTTATGTTCAGAAACAATTCTTCTTAAGCGGATATCTTCTATAATTAATTAATACTTTCTTGCCCGAACAAATTAACAATATCAAGGTCTACTCCTTATTAGAAGTTTCTAACAGCATAAAAAAAACTATTACTGAAAGATATAAAAGATCATTCTGGGTCAAGGCTGAAATGAACAGATTAAATTATTATCCTCAATCAGGACACTGTTATCCTGAGCTGGTTGAAAAACAGAATGGGAAACTGGTTGTCAATATGAGGGCTAATCTCTGGAAGGATGATTATCAGAGAATAAACAATAAGTTTATTAAAGTTCTGTATGAGCCTCTTAAAGATTATATTACAATTCTGATGAATGTTACAGTCAGCTATGAAACTCTTTATGGTTTAACTTTAAGAATTATTGATATTGATCCAGCTTATACATTGGGTGAGCTTGAACGCGAAAAACAGGAGACCATCGGAAAGCTGAAGCATGAAGGAATATTTGATAATAATAAAAAGCTGATTCTTCCGGTTCTGCCCAAGAGGATCGCGATCATTTCGGTAAAAACAAGTAAAGGCTTTGCTGACTTTTCCGAGGTTATCAATTCAAAAAAAGGAATTTATAAATTCATCGGACAGCTTTTCCCCGCGATATTACAGGGTGATAATGCAGTGGAGTCAATCATAAGCCAGCTGAATAATATCGAAAGGATCAGTGATAATTTTGATCTTGTCGCTATAATCCGCGGCGGGGGAGGCGATGTGGGATTGTCATGCTACAATAATTATGAATTTGCAAAACGGGTTGCGATGTATCCTATTCCTGTTCTGACTGGAATAGGTCATTCGACAAATGAGACAGTTGTGGAAATGGTATCGAACCAAAACAGCATTACACCTACAAGACTTGCTGAATTTCTTATTGAAAAATTCCACAGCTTCTCTCTGAACATTCAGCAGTTCGAAAGAATCATATGGGATGAAGCAAAAGAAATAATTCAGGATGAGAAATTAAAGATCATGAATACCACAAGACTCTTTAATTCTGTTTCAAAAAATCA
>JBDTWU010000165.1:0-8075 GCA_040006535.1 bacterium
TCTTTTCAAGACTTGATCTGTTAATCTTGTTCAGCTTTTCTTTTAGCTTATTATTCTGATTCACATCTTCACTGACTACTCCCCGGAGGTTACTTTCTGTATCTCCCGGTGATTTAATTTCCTGATCAGATTTTTTAAGACTTAATAATCCATTCTCATCAACTGCTTCCGGAATTTTCTTTTTCTTTTCAGATTCCTTTTTAACGGAAATATCATTATCAGAAATAATGGCAGATGGATTTGATTCCGACTCCGCCGGTTGAGATTCATTTCTTTTTAAAATTTTACTGGATGATTCAAATGATTTATTTTCATCCTTCCCATCTTTAATTTTATTATGGTCAATTATACGTCCGTCATTATCAGTTGGAGCAGGTTCGTTGGAATTCCGTTCTGTTTTAATTTCTCCCGCAATATCTTTTCCCGGCTGTTTTTTATGATTTAAAGTCGTGTCTCCGTCTGATGTATTATACGGTTCTTTCAGTGCTGCCGGATTTTTATTCAGATCAATATTTTTTTGTTCTGTGCTTTCATTTTTCTGATCTGATAACAGCTCATCTTTTTGAGACGTTTTATTAAGATATGTGATATAAAAAATAAAAAAAATAAGAACAGTAAAACCAACTGCAGGAGCAAGCCACGGATACTGCATATTGCCGAATAAATTTTTTAAAAATCCTCCGCGCGGCTCATCAAATCTGGATTCATGCTCATGCCTTTTCTCTGCATTGACCGCCACAATTTTCATATGAAGCTTTTTTACGAAATCATCGCCGGCTGTAACCTTCTCAAGATCTCTAAGTTTGCTTCGTATTTCGGGATATTTTTCTTCGCTGTCCATTTAATGAAACGTTGCTTGTTAAACTTTTTTTGGATGATAAATATGTTCTAAAATTTCTTTCAGACACTCTCTTCCGCGGTTTATTCGTGACTTTACAGTTCCAAGCGGCAGGTTTGTAATCTTTGCAATTTCCTCATACTCCATGTCCTGTATATCTCTTAAGATTATCAGCTCTTTGAATTTCTGATTCAGCGAATCAATCGCCCTTTGTATAAAATAATTTTCAGTGCCTGAATTTGCGCTGTCTTCCGGTGAGATCAGATTGCCCGGTAACTGATAATCTTTCTCTTCGTCTTCATCATAATTATTTATTGAAATTGTCTTATGCCGCGCTCTGACTTTTAAGTTTGTCTTGGCAAGATTAATCACAATGGTGTAGAACCATGTTGAAAATTTTCCTATCTCGCGGTACAAATGCTTTGACTGGTATAATCTCAAAAAAGCATCCTGTGCAAGATCTTCCGATTCTTCACGGCTGCCCGTGTAACGGAATAAAAAATTTACAATACGGTCTTTATACCTGTATACAATTTCATTGAAAGCATCAACATCATCTTTCTGGAAAATCAGAATCAGTTCTTCGTCGGATAATTTTTTATAATTATGATCAAGCTGTGATTTGCCTGACATCTACGCTTGTTTATTTTAACTTAATTAATTAGATATTGTTCCGTGATTTTCATACGCCTTAACACCGGGATCCTGAGACACATAGACACTAAAACACGAATTTTTTTATTTAAGTAATATATAAAAATATTCCCATTGGCTTTGTGACTTAGTAATAAAAATATATTCACATACTGCAGATATTATTTATCAGCGTAACCATAGTGGTGTTCTTGTCAGCGCCGGATGTCTTCAATATTTTATCAGAGTTGTAAATGTATTCAAATGCCTTGGTAACCTTGTCCTGGCTGATGGAGTCCCGGTAGCTTTTGTAATTAGGAAGAAATTCTTCCTGATCTTTATTCCACAGCTTCAGCTCTTTCCTAAGCTGCCATCCCTGAAGCTTCGACACTCCGGGATCAAACAATTTATTTATATTAATGAACGTTGAGGTTAATAAAAATACCAGGAAAACCTCGACATCTTTTCTTAAAGAGATCTTTGAATATATTTTTAATGCCTTGTCATGCTTTCTCTCTATGACTGCTTTTATAAAGTCCATCTCGCTGAATTCTACATCAATGCCTTTGCAGAGATTGACTGCTTCTTTCGTGATTTCTTTTGTCATGTAGCAATATGTCTTCAGCTTCTCGATCTCCGAAAGGAGTTCATCAAATCCGTAATTTGTGAACTGAAGAAAATCCCTGATAGTATCATCGCTTATTTTAAAGTCATCGCACTTTTCCCTGATCCAGCTTATCATTTCAGCATTACTGAAAGCGATTATCTGATATGCTTTCACATTCTTTTCAAATATGTATTTATTTTCTTTGGGATCGTCAACATCAGACTTTGAATTAAACAAAAATATCTTCTCGAATTCGAACTTCTCATCGTCAGTGAACATAACAAGACAGGTGTCCGGATTTGATTTTTTAAGGTAGCTCAGCAATGCCAGCTTCGCATTCTTTAAAAGCCTGTGAACATTTCTCAGAACTATTATCTTCTTATCGGAAAAAAGACCGGTATTGCTGCATTCGTTTATAACGGCTTCAATATTTTTATCTTCAGCATTAAAACTGAAAAGATTATTAGCTGCTGTGAAATGCTTTCCAGCAAAATTATGACAGATAATTTTCACCAAATTATCCGTGAGGACTTTTTCTCCGGAGGAGATGATGAGATTATTTGGAATACGGTGTTCTTTGAATAATTTTATCAGCTCATTATAAGGAACTGCATTATTTTGTCCGGACTTTGCCATATTAAATTAAACAAGATAATTAAACTATCTCTTATTTTTAATAATAAAAATGCCGTTTTAATTAAAATAAAACAGTGCTGTCAAAGATATTTTTTATAAATTGTTTTTTATCTAATTACGATTTGAAAAACAGCAAATGTATTAAAGATTTAAAACAACCCGACTAAAAAAAATTGAAAAATAGAAATGAAATTTATCACACAGAGAAAAAGTTTTGGAAAGGTCAGAGAAAATAAACCCCTTTGATATATTTTAAAAAAGCCGTATCAAAATTAATGATACGGCTTTTTAAAATACTCTATTAGTTCTAAACTTTTCAGAAGTATTATTTATCGGTTAAAGTAGCCTTCACCAGTTTAATGTCCGCAACAGGTTTGTCATTTGGACCTGTCTTTGTTTTACCCATCTTATCGACTATATCCATACCCTCCACTACCTCACCGAATATAGCATGCTTTCCGTCAAGCCATGGAGTCGCCGCAAGGGTAATGAAGAACTGTGATGTTCCGGTATTCGGCCCTCTGTTAGCCATTGCGAGAATACCCTTCTTGTCAAATTTTAATCCCGGCCCGAATTCATCTTTTATTCCTTCCTTTGATCCGCCCGTTCCTGTTCCTGTCGGATCACCGCCCTGTACCATGAATCCGTCTATTACTCTATGAAAGATCTGCCCATTATAAAAGCCCTCGTTGATGAGCTTTTGAAAGTTTGCAGTTGTGATCGGGGCTTTATCAGTATACAGCTTTATCTTGATTGTTCCCATGTTGGTTTCAATAACTGCGATCTTACCGTTGGATTTGTTTCCATCGTCCTTACCTTTGTTGTCTGTCATTGCTGAGTCCTTCTTTGTTGTTTGAGTTGTTTGTGTTTGATTGGTTTTTAGTGTATCTGCAACCTTGGTTTTATCATCCCCGGTTTTTATTTCTGTTTTGCTGTCGGTTTTGGTAGTATCTTTCTTTTCCCCGCAGCCGATCAGGACAACAACTGCAATTATAAAAGAAAATAATACTGCGAGCTTATTTTTTAACATTTATTTCTCCTTTCTTTAAGTATTAAGTTTTAAGTATTAAGTTTTAAGTATTACGTTTCACGTCTCACGTCTCACGTCTCACGTCTCGCGTCTCACGTCTTCTCAACTACTTCCTTGATCTTCTTCAAAAAATCATCCATCCCATTCATTGTATGATTATAAGAATCTTCATCTGCATAACCTTTCTGTGTCCAGGTAAATGTTGTGATGTTATCTTCTATTGGTTTAAGAGTATAAGTTATTAAAGAATAATTCTCCGGCTTATCCTCCAATCCCGACATTCCACTCCAGTAGGTATAGCTTAATAATTTATTCTCAACATTTTCCTTTACAATTCCATGGTCGCGGTATTTCTTACCTTCATACTCACCCTGGAATACAACTTCACTTCCGGGCTTCCAGTCGGTCACAGTCTCTGTCCCGAAAAGATAATCTTTAATTATTTCAGGATCTGTCAATGCCTTCCATACTTTTGTGGAATCGGCATTGATGTCAATTGAATTCGATACTTCTAAATCTTCTCTCATAATTCAAACAGGATTTTTTAGGGTTTAAGAATTTAATTATTTTTAACCGGGATTTTCAAGATCTAAATATAAAGATGATGAATTTTTTTTATCCAATTCTTACATGTCGCATCTTACATGTCTCATCTTGCGTCCACATCTTGCATCTCATGTATCGCAAAATCAGAATTGTTTCAGAAACCTTATATCGTTTTCATACAGCATTCTTATATCCGGAATACCATACTTCTGCAGTAGCGTTCTTTCTATACCCATGCCGAAAGCGTAACCTGAAAAAACTTCAGGATCATAATTCACAAATTTAAAAACATCAGGATCGACCATCCCGCATCCAAGTATCTCAAGCCATCCGGTATGTTTGCAAACTCTGCATCCTTTGCCCTTGCATAAATAACATTCAACATCCATCTCTGCAGAAGGTTCAGTAAAAGGGAAAAATGAAGGACGCCATCTCGTTTTTAAATTTCCGCCAAAAAATTCATTTGCAAAATAATCCAGAGTTCCTTTCAGTTCTCTGAAGGTAACTTTCTTATCCACATAAATTCCCTCTACCTGATGAAACATTGCAAGGCTTCTTGAACTGACAGCTTCATTGCGATAACATTTTCCCGGTATCACCACTCTGATGGGAGGCAGTGTCTTTTCCATAATTCTTATCTGAGCGGGAGAGGTTTGTGTTCTTAGCAAATACTGTTGATCTTTTCCTTTACTGTCCACATAAAAAGTATCCTGCATGTCACGGGAGGGATGATGTGCGGGAGTGTTTAATGCATCAAAGTTATGATATTCATCTTCTATCTCAAATCCTTCATAAACACTGAATCCGATCCTTTCAAAAATACCTGTAATTTCATCGATCGTCTGAGTAATAAGATTTTTTGTTCCTTTATTATAAGTCCTGCCCGGCAGTGTGATGTCAATATTGCCGTTATCTTTTTTAGAAGTCAATTCTATAGAAGTTTTCTTCTCATCGTAGATTCCCTGTATGAAGATCTTCAGCTCATTCAAAGACTTTCCAACCCGGCCCTTTGATTCTTTATCAACGGACTTGAATTCTTCAAATAGATCTGTAAGCATTCCGTTTCTGCTGATATATTTCAGCCGGTAATTTTCCAGAGATTTTTCATCTGAAATATTTACCGATTCATACTGTGCTTCTGATTTTATGGATTCGATCTTGTCGAGCATAAATTTTTATAATTCTAAATAAGATTGAGGATGACCAGATTTTTGCCAAAAAAATATTTCAGAATATCGAAACCCAAAATAAAACAAGGCGAATAATTTTTATCCGCCTCATTAACAATATTTTTTTGTAAAAATTATTTTAAAGCAAACTTAACAATTTCATTGAATGCATTCATATTGCTGTAAGCAAGTTCAGCAAGAATTTTTCTATTTATATCAACGCTTTTTTTGTTTAATGCATTGATCAGCTTTGAATAAGTTGTATCATTCATTCTTGCAGCAGCATTGATTCTTGTGATCCAAAGGCTTCTGTATTCTCTTTTCTTTAACTTTCTGTCTCGGTAAGCATGTGTTAATCCTTTTTCTACAGAATTTTTCGCAACCGTATAAAGCTTACTCCTGGCACCAACATATCCTTTCGCTTCCTCAAGAACTCTTTTCCTTTTTCTGTGTGAGGCGACCTTATTTTTTGCGCGTGGCATTAAATCTCCCTTTTAAAATAATAAATAAAATTTTTAATTAACTTAAGCCAGTATCATTCTCTTTACCGTTCTTGTTTCTTCCTTGGAGACTAATGTGGCTTTTCCTAAATGTCTTTTTCTTTTACTCGACTTTTTAGTCAGAATATGACTTCTGTAAGCTTTCTCTCTTTTGATTTTGCCGGTGCCGGTAACTTTAAATCTCTTCTTCGCGGCCCTGTTGGACTTCATTTTTGGCATCTTGATTTTCGTTTGGTTTGTTTTCTTCTGAAATTATGCTCAGTTGTGAATCTGAATTTTCTGAATTCATATCTGGTTCTGTAACAGCTTTGAGAATTAAATTTTTCTTCGGTGCTTCCTGTTTCTTTAATTTTGCTGACGCATCTTTATAAATCTGAATCTTATTTTTATCCGGTAAAAAAAAAGCAAACAATTGTTTTCCTTCCATCTTAGGCGGTGCCTCAACTTTTCCTATATCATTCAGCTTTTCAATTATATCATCCATAAGCTTTCTTCCGATCTCGGGATGTGTGATCATCCTTCCTTTAAACATTACATACGCTTTTACCTTATGTCCTTCAATCAGAAACTGCCGTAAATGCTTGGTCTTGAAATCAATGTCGTGAGTATCAGTGTTCGGATTGAACCTGATCTCTTTTATATGCATAACATGCTGACTCTTCTTTGCAAGCTTCTCTTTTTTCTGTCTCTCGTAGTTGAACTTACCATAATCCGCTATCTTGCAGACCGGTGGTTTTGATGTAGGAGAAATTTCTATCAGATCTAAACCTCTCGAACGCGCAGTTTGTAATGCTTCATTGCTTGACATCACTCCGAGTGCATTTCCGTCTTCATCTACTACTCTGACCTGCGGAACACGTATCTGCTCGTTAGTTCTTTCCTTCTGTTTTTTGTCTTTAATAGATTATGGGTTTAATTAATTATAATTTTCCTTTTTACCGGACTGCAATTTAAGTTTTTCTATAAACTCATTCAATTCAAATTTTCCTATGTCACCTTTCTGATGCTGACGAACGGAAATATTGCTGCCTTCAATTTCCTTATCACCAACTACAATCATGTAAGGGATTTTTTTATTCTCAGATTCTCTTATCTTATATCCGATCTTTTCATTTCGAAGATCCAGGAATACTCGGAATCCTTCCTTCCTTAATATGTCATAGATTCCGGTAGCATAATTTTTTTGTAAATCGGTAATCGGTAAAACACTGATCTGTACCGGTGCCAGCCATAACGGAAAATATCCTCCGTAATGCTCTGTAAGCACTCCGACAAATCTCTCAAATGAACCGAATACAGCACGGTGAATCATAACCGGACGATGTATTGCACTGTCACTTCCGATATACTCCAGACCAAACCTTTCGGGCATTGAAAAATCAAGTTGTATAGTACCTAGCTGCCAATTGCGGCGAAGGCTGTCCTTTACTACAAAATCTATTTTCGGTCCGTAAAAAGCTCCGTCACCCTCGTTGGTCTTATATGATATATTTGCTTTATTCAAAGCAGTAGAAAGTGATTTCTCCGAACTATCCCAAACTTCAAGTGATCCTATAAATTTTTCGGGACGTGTGGAAAGGAATACCTGCACATCATCAAATCCAAAAGCTGTATATACATCAAAAACTAATTTTATGAGAACGGTTATCTCCTCTTCAATCTGGTCAGGAGTGCAAAATATATGAGCGTCATCCTGTGTAAAGCTTCTCACTCTGAATAATCCTGATAATACACCTGAAAGTTCATGCCGGTGACAAAGTCCGAACTCAAACAATCTTAGCGGAAGATCTCTGTAAGACTTCATGCTGGTTCTGTATACCAAAGTGCTTCCCGGACAATTCATCGGCTTCACCGCGTAATCTCTTTCGTCAATGTCTGTGAAATACATATTCTCTTTATAATTTTCATAATGTCCCGACTGCACCCAGAGCTTTTGATTAAGAATAATAGGAGTATTAATTTCTTCGTAATTTAATTCTCTTAATTTTTCTCTTAAGAATTCTTTAAGGTTATTTAATAGTATCATTCCGTTATTATGCCAGAAAGGAAATCCCGGACCTTCCTCATGAAATGAAAAGAGATCAAGCTCTTTTCCTAGCTTGCGGTGATCACGCTT
>JBDTWU010000166.1:0-3636 GCA_040006535.1 bacterium
AATAAAAGCGGAGATGCTTTTGGACTAATTCTGGTGCCGTACTGATAACCGGGTTCATACTTGAAATATTTTATTCTCGCTGCAGAATCTACGGGCTGAAACCGTGTTGAATCCAGAGTTAGTAAAGAATCTGAAAAAATTGCTGAAGTATCGGTGGGCGTTTTTACATAATTAGAATTATTATTAATCCTGTCTCTTCTTCCCTGAGAAAAAGAAACATTGCTAATAGTAAATAGAATTATTATTATTGATATTAAAAAATATGTACTATGAAACCTTTCTGTTATATATTTTAATGAATTAAATCTCAACTACTAAGAATAAAGTTTTAAAAAAGTAATTTACTTCTATAAGCAATAGTTTGATTAATAAATAAAAACTTCAAAATTATTTGATTATTTCTTACCGGCTTTAACTTCATTTCAATTTTTATTCTTTTTGCTTTCAATTATAATTATTAACAAATTAACATTCAATGTTTAACATAAAAATTCTGTTTTTTTTTCTTATCGCTATTTTAATAATAGTTCCATTCGGTAAAACATTTTCACAGTTTGATTCACATCCTGAGCTTGACTGGTTCACTATAGAGACTCCTCATTTTTATATTAATTATCACACCGGCACTGAGCGAACTGCAAATACAATTGCAAAAATAGCCGAAGAAATTTACGGACCCATCACCTCACTTTATAAATTTGAGCCAAGTCAGAAAGTCAGCTTCATTGTAAACGATGTTTCAGATATTGCAAATGGTGCAACTGACTATTACGGAAACCGGATTGAAATTTTTGCTTCCTCACTGGATTATGATCTGCGGGGAACACACAACTGGCTTCGTAATGTGATCACACATGAATTTACTCATATTGTTCAGATACAATCTTCTTTAAAATTTTCTAGAAAAATACCGGCAGTTTATCTTCAGTGGCTTGGATATGAAAATGAAGTTCGTCCCGATGTGCTTTACGGATATCCAAACATCATTGTATCCTATCCGTTGTCCGGAGTAGGCGTTCCCGCGTGGTATGCAGAAGGTACCGCCCAATATCAAAGGCAGCAGCTTTCATATGAATACTGGGACTCTCACAGGGATATGATTCTGAGAAGCTATATTGAGGACGGAAATCTTTTATCCTGGGGAGAGATGGGACAATTCTCTTCCATCACAAGTCTGAAGGCGGAGTCGATCTATAATTTGGGTTACGGGCTTACAAGATATATTGCAGAGAAATATGGAGAAGATAAGCTAAAGGAAATTTCACGAAATCTCGGCGACCTTACAAACTTCAGCATGGACAAGGCTATAAAGGATGTAGTTGGAATTGACGGAAAAGAAGTTTACAATCAATGGAAGGCATTCTTAAAACAGGATTATGATACCCGTCTTTCTGCGGTAAAAAAAGATAAGGTTCAGGGAGAGATAATTGAGAAAACAGGCTTTGCAAATTATAACCCAAAATTTTCACCGGATGGAAAAAAAATCTCGTACCTTTCTAATCAGGATTTTGATTACGGATCAACCGGTCTTTTCATTTATGATGTTGATACAAAAAAGAAGGAAGATGTCACTTTCCCTGTTTCGACAAATTATTCCTGGTTCCCTGACGGTAAGAAAATTATTTATGCAAAAAGAAATTCCCCGCCAACTATACATCACTCAACTGTTTTTGACCTCTATGAATATGACCTGAAAAACAAAAAAGAGAAACGTCTTACGAATAATATGAGAGCATATTCACCTTCATATTCTCCTGACGGAAAGTTTATATGTTATGTAATAAATAAAGACGGCACATTGAATCTCCAGATTGCCGGTGCTGACGGAAAAAATAACAATGCACTTACTTCGTTCAATAACGGAGAACAGGTTTTTAATCCGAAATTCTCACCCGACGGCAAATCAATTGTATTCGATTATGCATTCGAAGATTTAAGAAAAATTGCTGAGATTGAAATTGAGACAGGTAAAATGAATATTATCCTCGAAGAAAAAGGGATCGACTACCGGAATCCTGTTTATTCTAAAGACGGTAAAAAATTATATTTTGCAGCTGACAAAACAGGAATATTCAATATTTATTCCATAGAGATTGATTCAAATCTTACAAACAAAAATAATGACAAAGATTTAAAGCAGATCACGAATGTCATTGGCGGAGCTTTCATGCCTTCGGTGGATGACAAAGGCAATCTTGTCTATTCAGAATATAAATCGACCGGATACAAAATTGCTCTGCTGAAAAATTTTAATGAAAAATCCCCCGAAGCTTTGGGGGAATATATCAAGATTGACAGATTAATTCCTAAATACACATCCGGCGATACATTGAAGGCTGGAAGCGAGTACGACTGGATAAAGCTGAAAAATTTTAATGACAAGGGAGTTCCGGTTTTAGAAAAACGGCCGTATAAAAGTTTATTTACTTCACTTTCATTTGTTCCGTTGATAAGATTTGATACTTATAAAAGAAAAAATAAATTTAATTTAATAGATGCAATAAAACCGGGAATTTACTTTTTCTCAAATGAGGTTCTTAACAGGTTTTCAATTTTTGGAGGCGCTTCTATTAATCTTAAAGGAGAAAGAGATATATTTTTGCAGTTTGCATATGACAACGGATTTCCTTTCTTTAAGGATTTTTTCACAAAAAAAGTCAACTTTGCTCCGAGATTTACACTCGACGGCTACAATGTTACACGAAAATCGGATGCTCTTTTTGCATTTCCAACCGATACCCCCGGTGTAGGAATTACTTATGATCTTCTTTCATTTGATTTCGGAATGGCTTTCAATTTTATTAATGACAATCACGAATTAAAATTAGGTTATAGTTTTTCCAGTTATGCTTTTATAAATGATGCGTTCGCAATTCCTCAATCAGGAATTCCGGTAAGATCATCCAAGGAAACTTATTTCAAGTCCAACGATATTTCACTGACATTTGAATATGAATCCAAATTACCAAACAGAAATTCGGATATAAATCCGATCGGAAGAAAAATTGATGTACGATATGATTATGAGATCAGCAAAATCAATCCTTCGATCACTGTTGATGATCAGGGAAATCTTATTACAGGTTTCGAAACTAACCGGCTTAATAAAATTGACGCAACAGTTTCGCAGGGAATCGGCCTGTTCCATAATTTACATTCCTTAACTTTAAAGCTTCGCGGTGCAACTATATTCGGACCGCCGGTTGATCCTTTTTATAATTTTTATGCAACCGGACTTCCCGGAATGAAAGGATATCCTTTTTATGCTCTTGGAGGAGGAAGAGTGGCTGCCGCTAATCTTACATACAGAATTCCCGTCTTTACAAAAATAGATACAAGAATCTCACCGCTTTATCTTGATAAGCTATACTTATCAGTTTATGGAGATGTCGGAAATGCGTGGGACGGTAATAATGTTCGGTTAAAGGATTTCAAAAAAGATATTGGAGCACAGCTTCGCCTGCAGGCATTCTCGTTTTATGTATTCCCGACCAGCATATTCTTTGACGCAGCATACGGGTTTGATGAATTTTCCGCAATTTATCAAAAACAAAAAGTTACATATGGAAAGAAGTGGGCATATTACTTCGGAGTACTTTTTGGATTCGATTTATAATTGAATGGGTTTTTTATAAT
>JBDTWU010000167.1:0-3126 GCA_040006535.1 bacterium
AGGATCTTTCAAAGGATAATAAAATGTATTATCCATTCGTGTACAGAGTGCATGATATTCCTAATAAAGACAAGATGAAAGAGCTGTCAGAATTCGTAAAGCAATTCGGATACAGCATTAATATCGAAGATAAAAATTCACTGAGAAAATTATTGACCGCGATACAGGGAAAACCCGAGGAATTCATAATTAACAATCTTCTGATACGTTCAATGGCAAAAGCCATTTACACAACTAAAAACATCGGACACTATGGACTTGGATTTAAAGACTACACACATTTCACTTCTCCTATAAGAAGATATCCGGATCTGATTGTTCACAGGATCTTACATGATTATCTGAATGCCGGAAATAATATACTCGAAGTTGTCGAGCATTATAAAAAAATTCTTCCTGAGATATGCAAGCAGAGCTCGATAATGGAACAGAATTCAGAACAGGCAGAAAGAGAATCTATAAAACTTATGCAGGGTGAATATATGAAGAAGCATGTTGGGGATACATACGACGGAATAATTTCAGGATTAATGCAGTACGGGATGTTTGTTGAAATATCGGATATACTTGTGGAGGGCATGATAAGATTCCGGGATATGGAAGATGATTATTATGATTATGATGAAAAGAAACACTTTGCAGTTGGAAGACGAAAGCATAAAACCTTCCGTGCCGGACAAAAGGTCAGGATAAAAGTTGTGCGTGTAAATAGTGAGAACAAGAAAATTGATTTTGCGCTTGTGAATTAAATCATAATTTTAATCAGTAAGTTAATTATAAAAAAATCCCGTCAGCTTTTCAATAACGGGATTTATTTTAGATAAGGCCTTAAATTATTTCAGCTTATTTTATCAGCAGCATCTTCTTCGTATCGGTAAATTCTCCGCTTTCTAATTTATAATAATACAATCCGCTGGAAAGATTGCTGCCGTCAAAGCTTACAGAGTAATTTCCCGCGTTCTGTTTTTCATTAACAAGCGTCATAACTTCTTTTCCCAGCAGATCATATATTCTGAGCAAAGTGTTTTGAGAAGCCGGCAATGAGTAATTTATGTTCGTTGTTGGATTAAAAGGATTAGGATAATTTTGTGAAAGAGAATATTTTTCCGGAATTCCTGTATTAGAAACAATTCCCGTTGGTGTGGCATTATATCCTGCTAATTTTATATCATCAATATAAATGCCGTCTGCAACAACAGTTCCGTTGCTGACCATTGAAAATCTTATTTTTAAAGAAGTTGTGCTGTTTGCAATTGATGAAATATCTATAACTTCTTTTGTCCAGTCATTTACAATTTTGTTATAAAATCTTACAGACTCCCAAGATACACCATTGTCATTCGAAACATCTACGTATGCATTATCAAGTGTGTCAATATTGTGCTTATACCAGAAGCTCAGTAAAACGATCGGGTTTGCCGAAACATTCAGTGCCGTGTTCAGAGTCATTGTCCTGTTTGCAGAATTAGAATAATTTCCTGTCGGACTGTCGGTAAAGGAACGGGTAGGAGAATAAGACTGAGTGGTCGTAGTTGCCCAGCCGGCAGAAACTGTCCAATTGGTTATTCCATTTTCGGCGCTGTCAAGGAGAAGAATATTTCCGCCACCGACGGGTATAGAAATATCCTGTACATAAACTACGTTTGAATTATCCAGCTTCACTTTTAATGAAGCTTTAATAGCGCTATTGACAGGAGTTGCCGAACTGACTGTAAAATTAAATGTTAAGCTGTCCGAAACAAATGAGCCTATATTAGGATATGAGAATGAAGTTGTCTGAATATTCAAAAGGGGACTCTGAGAGGTAAGTTCAACTCTTACATTTTGTGCATTCATCAGACCTTTATTTTTGAAATATACTTTCAGACTTCCGGCTTCACCCTGTGCATATTGTTCTTTATTAAGATTTGTTTTTACGGGAGCAACATAAGGTCCGCATGACAAGGCAAAAGTAATATTTTGTGATAAAGTAATTTTTGCAAGTGGAAGTATTCTTGCCTGCGCGGGCCAAAAGCCATCAGTTGATGTCCCGACTTCGGGTGTCATTGCAATTGCACTATTATGAGCTGAGTCGCTGTAATACCAGTCATCTGTCACGCCTCTTACTCCGTACGCTACTGTCTGATTTGACCTTCCCAAAGTGAAATGATTATTCAATACCATTTCCTGTGAAAGGCTCTGGTAAATATTTTCATCAGGCGATGGAGCGTCTACATATCCCCAGGGTCTGATCAGATAATTACCATAAGTGTGATAACTTAATATCCCTTTAAAATTTCTTGAAATGACAAAGTCCCGTGCATTCTGAGTTTCAGGTTCAGAGAAAGGGGAAGTACCCCGGTAAGTATCATCCGTTGATATTGTAGAGGAACCGTTATTCGTAGAATTCCAGAAGGCATAAATTCCGTAATTTCTGTTAAGGTCTACACCAAAACTTCCTCCCGTATTAACCTTTCTGTTCTTTCTCCAGAAGCCCCCGCCGGTTGGATTAGTTGAACGGTTATATTCATAGCCGTCCGGATTGAAGACCGGTGTAAAATAAAACTCCCTGTTGTTCATTAAGTAGGTAGCTATAGGATCGACATTATAATTTTCCAGCAGCCAGTACATGAAATAAATATTCTGCTCCATGCTCATAGGTTCCCTCGCATGTATCAATGAATGAAACCAGACTTCAGGTCTGCCGGTAGTTGCATTTGGACTGTTAGAAACTCTTACTGTCCACATTGGTCTGCTTTCCACAGAATTTCCAATAGAAAATTTTGCAGAGATTAGTCCGGGATATTCAGTTCTCATTGAATCCAGCTTGCTAATTACCTGATCCAAAGTAAGATAGCCGCCCATTGTTCCGTATATTGAGTGCGAAACATTATTCTCCTGAATGGATTTTTGAATTGCATCGGTCATTTCCGCAGATGTCATTTTTGGAAGATCATTATAATATTTCTCAAAATCATTTATCACAATTTCATAAGGAACGCCCGACCTGTTCAGCTTTTCTATCTCTGCATCAGAAAGCCAGACTTCGATATATTCACCTTCATGTGATTCTGCATGGTCAATAAAAAGGCCTTCTCTCATAATGTTTTTCGCATCGTCCTGATTCTTCACAAACACTTTAAGCAT